>CAISUK010000208.1 GCA_903888645.1 uncultured Pseudomonadota bacterium
CTGCCCAATTCGTGGAAATCGGCACTGGTGCCATTCTTTGCCAGCATCCCGCGGCGCACCGGTTACCACGGCGAAGCGCGCTACGTCCTGCTCAACGACCGCCACCGGCTCGATACAGCCGCCATGCCGCAGCTGGTGCAGCGCTACACGGCACTGGCCGGAGTGTCCGATGCACCGCCTGGACGACCGCATCTCGCCTCTACAGCCGCACAACAGCTGGCGGCGCGACATGCGCTCGGCCTGCCGGGCGAGGCCATGCCGGTCGTCTTCTGCCCGGGCGCCGAGTACGGCCCCGCCAAGCGCTGGCCGGCCCGCCATTTCACCGCCCTGGCGCGACAACTGCGCCAGCTTGGCGAGCAGCAAATCTGGCTGATCGGCTCGGCGAAGGACCAGGAAATCGGCAATGAAATCGCTGTCCACTCCGATGGTGCCTGCCTCAATTTGTGCGGACGCACCGACCTTGCCCAAGCCATCGACCTCATGGCTACGGCCACTCTGGTCGTCAGCAACGACTCCGGCCTGATGCACGTCGCCGCCGCGCTGGATCGGCCTCTGCTGGCGCTATATGGCTCGTCGAGCCCGGCTTACACACCACCTTTGTCGTCTCGTGCGAAAATCCTTACGCTCGAGGTCGAGTGCAGCCCGTGTTTCAAGCGGGAATGCCCGCTCGGTCATTTTAAGTGTCTGAACGAACTGACTCCGGAAAAGGTAGTGGAAAAAATTGGCTGACGTGTTGAACCAAAAACCGATCTTCTCCACAGCGCAGGATGCCGAAGCGGCCTTTTACGATGCCGTCGAGCGCGCCGATCTGGAGGCCATGATGACTGTCTGGGCCGAAGACGAAGAGATCGTCTGCATTCATCCCGGCGGTCCGCGCCTGGCTGGATACAGCGCGATTCGCGATTCCTGGAAGCGCATTTTCGAGAACGGTGCGCGCATGTCGATGCGGGTCGTCCATCAGAGCCATTTGCGTAGCCCCTTCGTCGCGGTTCACAGCCTGATCGAGTACGTGAGTCTGCGTAACGACGAGACGGTGCACGCACCGCTGGTCGCCACCAACATTTACCTGCGCGGCCCGCTAGGTTGGCGCCTGGCTGTCCATCACGCTTCGCCGATGCCGCCGGAAGTCTCTCCCGATATACCGAAAACGCTGCATTGAGCCGGCCTATTCGCGCTTGAAGAATTCGATCAGATGGTTCAGTTCTTCGGTCTGACCACCCATCTCTTCGGCAGTCGCCGCCAGTTCTTCCGAGGCCGAGGCATTCTGCTGAGTCGCTTTGTTGAGCTGCGCCATGGCGCTGTTGATCTGGCCGACGCCAGCCGACTGCTCCTTGCTCGCCGAGGCAATTTCCTGAACCAGATCGGAAGTCTTCTTGATCGAGGGCAGCATTTCCTCGAGTAATTTTCCGGCCTGCTCGGCTCGCGTGACGCTGGTCTCGGCGAGTTCGCCAATTTCCTTTGCCGCCACCTGGCTGCGCTCGGCCAGTTTTCTGACCTCAGCGGCGACGACGGCGAAGCCTTTGCCATGCTCGCCGGCACGCGCCGCTTCAATCGCCGCATTGAGCGCCAGCAGGTTGGTCTGGTAGGCAATGTCGTCGATGATGCCGATCTTGCCGGCGATCGATTTCATCGCTTCGACGGTATCTTTGACTGCCGCGCCGCCCCTGGCCGCCTCGACAGACGACTTTGTCGCCATCGCGTCCGTGACTTTCGCATTCTCGGTATTCCGGGTGATGCTGGCAGTCATCTGTTCGATAGAGGCGCTGGTTTGCTCAACCGAGGCCGCTTGTTGGGAAGAAGACTGTGACAGGGATTGCGCGGTGGCCGACACCTGGCCGGCGGCATTGGCCAGGGAATCGCCGACTATCGAGAGTTCGCTGACGATACTGGCAATCTTGTCGACCATGCTTTTGATGGCAACGAGCATGCTGCCCGTATCTTTCGGCTTCAGGACCATCTTGACCGTGAGGTCGCCTTCTGCGACTTTGCCGACGATTTCGTTGATATAAGCGGGTTCGCCACCCAGTATCTTTTGCAGGTTGAAGCGGATCACAAGCGTCATCACCGCCAGCAAGGGCAGGGCCACCAAGGCGGCAATGAAGATGCTCTTCCACATAAAGGCGGTCGCCGCAGCATCGACCTTCTCCAGTGAAATCTTCATGCTGACCACACCCAGCGGCGTGCCTTCCGCGACCATGTGACAGAGCGTGCAGTCCTTGCCGAGGTAGTTTTTCGAGGCCAGCGCCGGCTTGATCGCACGCAGGTAGTTGCCCAGCTTGGTATCGCTTTCGACACTCAGGTATTCCTTGCCGCTGGCAAGCACCGCACGCTCCTGTTCGTCGGGCGGACGATCCAGGTTGGTGCCAGGACCAAACAGTTTGATCACGGCCTCGCCGCGAATCACGGAGAGTTCTTTTACTACGGAAAGTTCTTTGATCTGACTGAGGAAAACGTCGCGCTGAGCAACCGTGCCGGTAATCATCATGCCGGTCAGACCGGCCAGTGTCATTTCGTGAATGCTGCGCGAAAAATCGCTGGCCTGTGCGACCGCATTGTCTCTATTGACCGAGGATTGCCAGGCAATCGTGCCGCTCAGAATCGCCCCGAGAATGATGCATACCGTTCCGATCAAGCGCAGCCAGATGGGGATGTCGGAAACGCGCATGATTGCCACCGCTCGGTCGTGCCTATCTATTGGGAATGCAGCCCCAGTACAGTCGATCTGCGACTATGCTGGATTCAAGGCTTCTTGGCCCAGGCCACGCAATATCCCTTGGGGTTGACCTCGGTATCTCCCAGAAAAAGCTTGCATCCGCCGAGGTCCTTTGGCGTTTTGCCGGGAACAAACTGCACACAGTTGGAGCATTCCTTGTCGCCTTCAGGCGTCTCCTTGTATTTCATCGAGGTCCGCAAGCCGGCATTCTTTGCGGCGAATGCAGTGACCGGAATGCTGGCGATTGCGATGCCGGCTATGCCAGCGAGCTTGAGCATGTCGCGACGCGACGGGTTCGTTGCGCTTTTCATGGTTATTCTCCTTTACGCGTGGTTGTGGTGAAAGCTGTGTTACAAATATGCGGTTAACTTCCTGGCTTCCTGGCATTCTCGTTCCTGACTTCCTGCCCCAGCTCCTGGGCTGCGCGCGACTGTGGGCACGATGAAGTCTTGACAAATCCAAGCGCCGAAAGCGAGCGCCGATACCTTGAGGAGATGCAGGGCTCGGACGAATTGAACAGGCCAGCTCCAGCGCAAAATTCTTTCGTCTCAACGGGGTGGAAGTATACCGCCGCCTTTGCCAAAGGTGGAATCTACCGATTGAGAAATGCTCATCTCCAGCCATGAGTTTTGCTGCACATTTCCACCGTTCGAGCAGATCTTTGAAGGACATGACAGACGCCGCTACCGGGCATCGGCTGGAACCTAGATCGCGCAAAGCGATCCATGAAAGTATGGTGTCGTGCATCAGTCTACGGGCTGCAGCTTGGAGCCTGTTATCGAGGCGCATCCGGAACCTGCGAGTAGCGCCACACCGAGCAATGCCAGCGCCTGAGCGCCCTTGGATGACTTATGGTTCATTGTCTTCCCTGAGCGTATTGTTGAAATTTGGCGCTCGCCGGAACCGTTCTCACGCAAATGTTGCGCGTCATAGGCTCATCAGTTCCCCTATCCTTAACTTGTAGTTACATCGTAGCTATATTAACGGCATAGCTACACTTCGTTTCGAATTGGATGAGCCAAAGGCAAGAGCCAACGTCAAGAAACACGGTGTCAGCTTCGAAGAAGCCAAAATCGTCTGTTACGATGAGCGCGCCAGATTGATTTCTGACCCGGATTATTCTGAAGATGAAGAGAGGTTCATCATCTTGGGCTATAGCTCGGGACTGAAACTCTTGACCGTGTGTCCTTGCTACCGTACTGATGATGGTGTGATCCGCATCATCTCAGCACGCAAGGCCAATCGACATGAAGTTGCATCTTACTAAGCGGGTGACCCCATGCGCGCCGAATACGACTTCTCGAAATCAATCAAGAATCCTTACACTTATCAGCTTAAGAAGCAAATCACAATTCGTCTGGACGAGGAGTGCATCAACTACTTCAAGTCCGTGTCAGTGGACGTTGGCATTCCGTACCAAAGCCTCATCAACCTATACTTGCGTGATTGCGCTGCGTCGCATCGAAAGCTGAACCTCAAGTGGGAGTAACGCCCAACCCAGCGGTTCACACGGACTCCGCGCCTGCGGCGCTGCGCCGGCGCCTCTACGTTGGGCCTCGTTATCGTGACACATGATGCACTTCGTCCCGCAGTGCAGCAGAAGGAACTCTCTTGCACAATTGGCATTTCTATGCAGCATGCAAAACAAGTAGCTCACAAAATTTTCGGAAGCAATATAGCGCTAACCAAAGTTCACTGGAGGGCATAGCGATGTTTCAAGACAAGCTGCGGCAAGTGCTGATTTTGGCATTGGTCACCTTATTGGCAATCGTAACCACCGCTTACGCCGATATTGTAGGACAACGAGGCTATTCTCAAGCCCATGCCATAGCCACAAGTTCGGATGCTCCCGACGATGACCTACGTGGTTTTACGCCGGCCCGCCCATTCCGGCAGGTCGTTCGCGAAAATTTCAGGCTCTGGGCGAATGGAACTGGTGTCATAGACAAAGACCGAATGGGCGAACTCCTAGGAGACCCCTCCATCAAGGGTGATTCCGCAGCAGCACTTGCGACGCTTTCTCACGGCATGTTCAACAAGAAGCACGGGATTCCCGAATCCATGACTCGGCAGGAATTGAGAATACTTGACCGATCAAATCCCTCTCTTGAGAATGAGTACCGGCTTGCATCGTCTCGCCTCTCGCACATCAACCGCTCGATCTTCGCCACGGGTCGCCCGCGGTTCGAGATGATGAAACAGGGTCCATCTGGCAACTGTTATTTCTTCGCCCCTCTAGGCTGGATGGCAAAGTTCCGACCCGACGACATCGTAACCTCCATTAGGAGGACCAATGGTGGCTATCTCGTGAGGTTTCCTAGCGGCAACGAAGCAACTGTCTCGGAACCCACTGACGCTGAACTAGTCGGCTTTCATTCTGCGCAAACCCTTGACGACGGGTTATGGGTGACAGTACTGGAAAAGGCTTTGGGTGAGTTGCAGGCCGAAAAGATTGCCAAGAAAGCAGAAATACCGAACCCGATTCTGCGCATCGCCTACGGTGGTCACGGCGTGCAACTGATACGGCTTTGGTCCGGCGGCGAGATCGACAAAGTGCCACTTGCCAAGACAAGCGTTACAGAGATTCGCGAGGCACTGAAGGATTTGAAGGCCGAGCGGTTGATGACACTCACCGGCACGCCAAAAGACGTAGCAGGTAAACTTCCGGGCAGCCACGCATTTGCCGTATTCGGTTACAGGCCGAAACTTGACAAGGTCGTTGTCTGGAATCCGTGGGGTAACGACTTTAAGCCCAAGGGACCGGAAGGCATCGAAAACGGGTACGTCACAAAGCACGGCATTTTTCAGATGCCGCTAGCAGAGTTCGTGCAGGTTTTCTCGAACCTCCATATCGGACGTGATTAGAAAAAAAGTAATGTTACCAGCGAGCGTAATTGCCGCCCGAGCTCGTTTCATGGGATTATTGCCGCGTCGATGAGCGCCTTTCGTTTACTGAACTAACGCGGCTGCCAGCATGGTGTTGGTAGCATGACCAGTTCGGGCAAGGGCCGCGTCTGGCTTTTGGAGGTAGCGAATGCTGCAGCGAGTGTCGAAACAGGCGCGGACGTGGTGGGTCATGGGAGCGATTTTGTCGCTGATCGGGGCAACGTCAGCATTGCCGGTATGCGCCGAAGAAGAAAAAATCCTTAATATCTACAACTGGTCCGAATTCATCGGCGAAACGACTGTCAGGAAATTCGAAGGCGAGACCGGGATCAAGGTTCGCTACGACAACTTCGATTCAAATGAAACGCTGTTGGCGAAGATGGTGGCGGGCCGTACCGGTTATGACATCGTGGTTCCTTCGGCGGACTTTGGTCGCGTCATGATGGATGGCGGGTTGATTCAGCGCCTGAACAAGACGGTGCTGAGCAACTGGAACAACCTGGATCCGAATGTGTTGCGCATGATGGCGAAGCTGGATCCAGGTAATGAATACATGGTTCCCTGGCTGGGTGGATCGATCACGGTTGGCTACAACGCGGATATCGTCAAGGCAGTGCTCGGGTCGACGCCGATCCCGGCCAATCCGTTCGAACTGGTCTTCAATCCCATCTACGCGGCCAAGCTTGCAAAGTGCGGAATATCGATGCTCGATTCAGCAAGCGACGTTTTTCCTTCGGCGCTGATTTACCTGGGCAAGAATCCCTATAGCCGCGTTCAGGCCGATTACAACGCTGCCGGTACCATGCTGCAAAGCATTCGGCCTTATATCAGCTTGTTCAGCTCGCTTGGCTATATCACCGATCTGGCGAGCGGCGCACTTTGCGTGTCGCTGGGCTATAGCGGCGACTTCAGTAACGCCAAGGCGCGAGCCGCGGAGGCAGGCAGGAAGATAAATATCGTTACGCCATTGCCGCCGCAAGGCATGCAGTTTGGCTTTGAGTCGATGGCAATTCCAGGCGATGCGCCGCATCCGCAGAATGCCCTGAAGTGGATCAACTTCATCCTGCGCCCGGAGATTCAGGCGGAAATTTCCAATAAGGTCATGTACACCAGCCCGAACCTTCCCGCCAGAAAATTCATCGCGGCCGAGGTGCTCAGCAATACGATGATTTTTCCGCCGGAGGATTACCTGAAGACCAAGGCGTTCTTCTACGAACCACGCATCGGTGACACCCGGCGCGTCATGACGCGGCTGTTCACGAAGATCAAGACCGGTCTCTGAAAACAGCGTATCTCCTATTCGACAATTGCAACGGAGGACAACCATGACCTCGACGGATCATCAGCAACTTTCCCCATCATCGCGGCTTACCGAAACCAGCGCCGTGGCGCCAGTTGGGTCGGCCTATCGCAAGCCCGCCGAGTGGGCACCGCACGCTGGGGTCTGGTTGCAATGGCCGGATGAATCGATGCGCGATTATCCCGGCTACGCCGTCAAGCTGGAATCCACCTGGCTGGAAATGACGCGGGTCATGCACCAACACGTGACGGTCCGTATCATTGTCGGCAGCGAAGCAGAGCGTGACCGTCTGCATTTGCAATTCCGCCATTTTGGTTTCGACCCGACGTCGATCGAGCTATTTGTCATTCCTCACGATGACATCTGGACGCGCGACAATGGCCCCATATTCGTTATTGATGATGCC
>CAISUK010000209.1 GCA_903888645.1 uncultured Pseudomonadota bacterium
ATACATATCTACTGTGCGGCCCAATCGCCCCTCAGGACCGGGCTCGTCCAACAAACGGTTCAGATCGTGGCTCGCTTCGCGATCACGATCTAACCTTATTCGTTGGGCAGAATCGAATCATTCGTGGCGACAAGCGCAGATTCGAGGGAGTGGCAGGCCTCGAGATCGAGCTGGATTTCTTCTCGGATTGGGTAGCGCAGATACCCATCGATGCGCATGGCAGCATTGCCATCATAGACACACGCAATAACTTACTGGCCAGAAAGCCGGCATTGCCTGAAATGATGGGTAAGGAGGTCGAGAATCCGACGCTCCAATCATTCATCGGCTCAGCGGAAAGTTACACAACATTCAGCCGGCGATCGCCGCTGGATGGTGAACCTCGTCTGTACGGTGCGCGCAAGGTGGGCGACTTGCCGTTCATTGTTGTTGCCGGAGAAGCCGATCAGGATTGGCAGCGGGGCTGGCATACGCGGACACTGCGAACGCTTGTTGCGATCCTGCTGATTCTTGGCCTGATGTTTTACATTTATCGCCTCAATCAAAAGTTGCTGCAAGCCCATCAAGTGGCCGAGCAGGGGCTGGCCGATCAGCGACGCTTCATCGCCATGCTCTCGCATGAAGTGCGTTCGCCCATGGCGGTGATCGGGGCCACGGCCGAGTTGCTTTCACTGCAGTTGAAGGATCAACCGCACTTCCAGCCCTTGTTGCTGCGAGTGCAACGCGGCGTGGCGCGCCTCAGCAACTTTTTTGACAACTGCCTCACGCAGGACCGCGTCTACAGCAACAACTATGCGCTGACGCCGACCGATGAGGATCTGGTCGGGCTGATCCGCATGACGCGTGAAAGTGCCGTGGCGCTAATCGAAGGGCACCATCTGGAGATGGAACTACCGGCAGAGCCAATAGGCATTTCATGCGATGCAGTATTGCTTCGCATCGCGGTGATGAACCTGCTCATCAATGCGTTCAAGTTTTCGCCACCCGGCAGCACCGTCACATTGCGTGTTGGCCAGGCGGGCAAGCGTTGCCGCATCGAGGTGGAGGACCAGGGCCCGGGCGTTCCGGAACAGGAGCGCGTCGTCATCTTCCAGAGGTTTCGTCGCGGCCGAATGGCCGAGCGCACCCATGGTGCCGGACTAGGCTTGGCCATCGTGCAAAACATTGTGGATTTGCACAAGGGCACGGTGCATGTCGAGACCGCATCGGGAGGCGGCTCGCTGTTTGTCATCGAACTGCCTTGCGCTCAATCCAGCGCTGCCGAAATGCAATAACTTGCAAGAAATTGACGTGTTGCGCAAGCATTGCGGGTGAGACACTCTCAACCCATGAATACCCATGCCCGCATTGCTCTGGTGGAAGACGACGCCGACCTCCTCAACAGCACGCAGGAGTATCTGAGGCTCGCGGGGTTTCCTGTCTGGGGTGTGGGGAGCGCCGAGGAATTCTTTCGCCGCTTCGTAGCGGATCCGGTCGATGTCGTGGTGCTGGACATCGGGCTGCCCGGCGAAGATGGCCTGAGCGTTACCGAACTGCTCAAACGAAACCCGCAGGTGGCGGTGATCATCCTGAGCGCCCGCGATGCCCTTGAGGATCGCCTGTCCGGATTGCGCGCCGGGGCGGATCGCTACCTGGTGAAGCCGGTCAATCTGGCTGAACTTGCCGCCAATATCGAAGCCGTGGTCAGTCGGCTGGCACTGCAATCGACCAGCCACCTGCTTGAGTTGCCGCGCCAGACCCGGGAGCCGCGACGCAGTTCGGATTCGGTCACCGAGCATCACGGTCATTGGTGTCTGACCTTGCAAGACTGGTTCCTTGGCGCACCCGATGGCCGGAACGTCAAGCTCACCGCCCGCGAATTTGCCTTGTTGCACCGATTGATCGAGGTCCAAGGGCAAGCCGTACCGAAGAAGACGCTTGCCGATGAAATCTTCGGCGCCCGCACCATGACAGGCCCAGAGCGTCTCAACGTACTGATCGCCCGCCTGCGCAAGAAGGCCACCCAGGAATTGGGGCAGGAACTTCCCCTCAAGACTGCGCACCAGATCGGCTACGCGTTTACTGCGCCGGCGTTTCTGGCGCAACGCCTGGAGCAGAACTAACCGCGGCTCCAAGGGGCGGCGGACGGTAGCGAAAAGGCAGGTCAGGCGGGAGCCAACTCAAATCTGACTTGCCTTCCCAACGCAGCGGCAGCACTTGCCAGCGTGGTCAGTGTCAGGCTGGTATCCGTCTCATCCAGCAAGCGATTCAATGCGGCACGGCTAGTGTGCATCTTCTTCGCCATGGCAGTCTTGGTAAGATTTTGTGCCGACATCTCCTGCTCGATTTGCCAGGCAATGACGCGCTTCACTGCAACCGCCGTGGCTTCTTCAAGGATGGCGTGCTCGGCAAGAAAATCGTCGAAGCGGCTGCCGACGTTGGGATGGCTCATGTCCGTCTCCTCAAAAGTTTCAATCGATCTTTCGCCAAGTCCAGATCAGGCTTCGGCGTCTTCTGCTGCTTCTTGATGAAGCCGTGCAGCAAGATCATGGTGCTGCCTTCGGTTGCGAACAATGTTCGCGCGATCCGCCGCTCCAGCTTCGACCGCACTTCCCAGATGTCGCTGCCGAGATGATCGACCAGCGGCATTCCCAGGGGCCAACCGAACTGAACGGTCTTGACGTCTTCGCCGATCACTTTCCTGTCCGACGCGGAAAGTGTTCGCAGCCAGTCATGTACGGGCTCGGTACCGGCCTCGGTGACGAAGAAGCGAACATCGAGAATAGGCGGTTGTCGCATGCGTGGAATGTACCATTATTGATACGTACGGGCAATTTCTGTTTTGCATTGCACTAAACAACCACCGGCTCGATCACTTGCGCTAGCAGAGTTCGGTGACTTAAACTTAGTCCAGTCAACTTAACCCATATGGGACAGCCATGCATACCTACAATATTCACGAGGCAAAAACACAGCTTTCCAAGCTCGTCGAAATGGCGGCCAGGGGGGAATCGTTCGTCATCGCCAAAGCCGGCAAGCCCATGGTCAAGGTCACTGCACTCGACACGCCGGAACCGTCGCAAATGAAGCGATTCGGCTTCATGGCCGGCCAGATCAAGGTGCCAGATGACTTCAATACGATGGGCGCGGGCGCGATTGAAACGCTATTCGAGGGCGACGCGTGAAATTGCTGCTGGATACCCATTTGCTGATCTGGGCGGCAGAGGGCATCGAGCGCGTACCGGTTGGTGCGCGTGAACTGATGGCTGACCCGAACAATGAACTGCTTTTCAGCGTGGCGAGCCTATGGGAAGTTGCCATCAAGCGCGGCTTGAACCGGCCCGATTTTCAGGTCGATGCACGGATGCTGCGTCGTGGCCTGATCGACAATGGCTATGTCGAACTGCCGATACTCGGCGAGCATGCGGCTGCAATCGATGCCTTGCCGCCCTTTCACAAAGACCCGTTCGACAGACTGTTGATAGCGCAAGCAATGGTCGAAGGAATTACCTTGCTGACCGAAGATACGACATTGGCGCAATATCAAGGTCCGGTAAGGCTGGCTTGAGGTGAGCCGAACGCAGGTGTTGCTGACATTGCGGGGCGCATGAATTGTCTCCGCACGATGCTTATAAATCAGGATGCCAGGCATCAACATGCCGAAGCAACACCTGATGTCATCGGAATATTCATTCAGAGTTGCCACTGATTTGCAATGAAATGCAAGAAACTGGCATGTTGCGCAAGCCACGGTTAAAGTGCAGCGAAAGGCAGACCGATCAGCTTGTCGTCGAGCAAACGCGGCGCTTCGTCGTTGTTTATCACAAGGCCGTAGCGACAGCCACGCTCGGCGACAAAGTCACCTAATGCACGCAACGAACGTGAGTCGACGTGCTGGGTGTGCTTGATCTCGATTGGCAGCAAGCCGAACTCCCCTTCCAGCACCAGATCAATTTCTGCCCCTGCACCGGTGCGGTAGTGATAGGCGCGAAAGTCCACGCCGGCTGCCGACAAGCCCCGCAGCAAGGTTTCGATCACCATGCTTTCCCAGGATTGGCCCATGCGCGGATGTGCCATCAACTCATCGCGGTCGCGCAGATGCAGCAGGTAATGCAGCAGGCCGCTATCGCGCAGATAACCCTTGGGGTGCTTCACTATCCGCTTGGTTGCATCCTTTTCATAGGCCGGCAGATGGCGCCACAGAAATGTGCCGTGGGCAATCTGGAAATAGTCGCGCGCCGTCGGCTGTGACACACCGAGCGCCCGAGCCACTTCCGAAAAATTGATGATGCTGCCCGAGAGTTGCGCCAGCATCTGCACGAACAGGCGGAACTTTTGCCGGTCCAGCGCCGGAAACAGCCGTGGCAGATCGCGATCGAGATAAGTTTGCAGATAGTTCTGCATCCACAGCTTGCGAAAACGCGCCGTATTTTTCAACCACGGTTCCGGATAGCCGCCCTGCATCCAATAATTGCCGACCTGCTCCAGGCTCACGCGCGGTGCAAGCGCCGTGAATGCACTAACTGGTGCGCGCTCTTCGATCAGGCCATAAAGCGATGAAGGCGGCAACTCATACGCCTCCGCTAGCGACAGCGGTCCCATCTCGATGAGGGCGATACGCCCTGCCAGGCTTTCCGCAATGGCGGAGAGCAGTTCAGGCGAACTCGAACCGGTGATGATGAAACGCCCCGGTTGGTCGCGCTGGCCGTCGATGGCGACGCGCAAGGCTGGAAACATCGCCGGCAGCAACTGGCACTCGTCGATTGCCACAAGACCTGGATTCAGGCGCAAAAACAAATCCGGGTCACGCGCCACGGCATCCATATCGGCCAATCTCTCCAGATCGAGAATCTTCCACGTCGGCAGCAATTCGGCCAGCAACGTCGTCTTGCCGCATTGCCGAACGCCGACCAGGCCGACGCAGGGGAATAAGCCAAGCAACTCGTTTAGGAGGGGAAGCGCATGCCGTTTCATTGCTGCATTATCAAATATGGAGTTTGATAATGCAAGGTATTAAGTGGGTAGGTCGCGTAACCGCAGGAAATCGCCACGAGCAAGAGCAACAGATCAATGAATCGTGTTTATCGTGTCGCCTAGAGCAATGAAATGCAAGAAATTGGCATGTTGCGCAACCCGCGCGTCGGGAGAATAGCGGCAACACGACATACGTGTTGCCAACAACTCGACAGAGCAAGGATGCCGTACATGAGCAATGACTCTCGCATTATCCGGGCTGCGGTCCGCCAGACTTATGCATTCGCCGCATTGCCCCTTGCGCTGCTCGCCTCGGCGTCCGCCTTGGCCCAGACGCCGCCCGACGCCGGCGCCCTGCAACAGCAGATCGACCGCGAGCGCAAAACCCAGTTGCCACCCAGGACCACCCCGGAAAGGCCGGCCGAACCGGCGGCCATGCCGGCCCAATCAGGCGTCATCGCCACGGTCAAGGCTTTTCGTTTTGCCGGCAACACCCTGCTTTCCGCCGAACAACTGGCACCCGTCGTCGCCGCTTATCTCAATCGCCCGCTCGATTACGCCCAATTGCAGGCCGCCGCCGCGGCGGTTGCCAACGCCTACCGCGAGGCCGGCTGGATCGTCCGCGCCTATCTGCCCAAGCAGGACATCACCGAAGGCATCGTCACCATCCAGATCGTCGAAGCCGTCTTTGGCAGCGCCCATGTCGAAGGCGACGCGGCGCATCGCGTCGCCCTGCAGCAAATTCTCAACACCATCGACGCCCAGCAAAAGACCGGCCAACCGGTGAATGCAGCGGCGCTCGACCGGGCCTTGCTGATCGCCGACGACCTGCCCGGTGTCATCGTTGCCGGCAGCCTGCGCGAAGGTGCCAGGGAGCGCGAAACCGACCTGATCCTTAAACTCGCCGACGAGCCGGCCATCAACGGCGACGCCGCCCTCGACAACACCGGCGCCCGCTCCACTGGCCGCGGCCGGCTGGCGGCCAATCTCAGCGCCAACAGCCCTTTCGGCATCGGCGACCTGATCTCGGCCAGCGCCATCGTTACTGACGGCAGCGACTACTTGCGGCTCGGCTTCACGGCGCCGCTCGGCACCAACGGCTGGCGGCTCGGGGCCAATGGCTCGGCGCTCAATTACAGACTGGTCGCCCCGGAATTCAAATCATTGGGCGCCAAGGGCAGTTCCGATACCGTCGGCCTCGAAGCGAGCTATCCACTGATCCGTTCGCGGTTGAAGAATCTCTACTTCAACGCCAGTGCCGACCACAAAAACTTTGACAACCAATCGAGCGGCGCCACCACGACGCACTACAAGGTCGACACCGTCAACCTTGGCCTGGCCGGCAACCTCTTCGACAACTTCGGCGGCGGCGGCGCCAACAGTGCCAGCCTGACCTTGACCGACGGCAAGCTCGATCTTGGCGGTTCGCCCAACCAGGCGGTAGACGCCGCCACCACGCGCAGCGCCGGGCACTTCACCAAGCTGCGCTACTCAGTGAGTCGGCAACAGGCTGTGACCGAAAAACTCTCAGGTTTCGCCTCACTCTCCGGGCAGTGGGCGAACAAGAATCTCGATTCGTCGGAAAAGTTCTATCTGGGTGGATCGAGCGGCGTGCGCGCTTACCCATCCAACGAAGGCGGCGGTGCCGAAGGCCAGCTGCTCACTCTGGAACTGCGCTGGAAGCTGATCGACAATTTCACCCTGACGGGCTTCTACGATCATGGTCATGTCACCGTCAACCACGACAACGGCTTCCACGGCGCCGCCGCCTTGAACGGCTATAGCCTCAAAGGCGCCGGCCTCTCGCTGGCCTGGCAAGCGGGCAACGGCCCCAGCCTCAAGGCAAGCTGGGCGCGGCGCATTGGCGACAACCCCGATCCAACCGCCACCGGTAACGATCAGGACGGCTCGCTGCTCAAGGACAGAATCTGGCTGACCGCGAGCCTGACGTTCTGAGCGTGATGGCCATGAATGCGGCCTACGCCGCTTCCCTGGCTGCTTCGGCCAACAGGCTGTCGGGCACACCGCGTTTTTCATGGGCGCTCAACGATCTTAAAGGCTGCGAATTTATCCACACAGCCATCCAGTGCCGTCATTCCGGCGAAGGCCGGAATCCAGTGCCACCCTCTAATATCGATAAAAGCAATCAGCTAAACGAACTGGACCCCGTCCTTCGCTGGGGCGACGACCAAAGGAAGTCCCCGTGGGACGACCGAGTGGAGCGGGCGGCATTGGGTTATTCACGGCCGCTCAGCGATCTCAAAGGCAGCGAATTTATACACACCGCCATCCAGAACCGTCATTCCGGCGAAGGCCGGAATCCAGTGCCACCCTCTAATTCGGCGACGCGGCGGGCTGTCTCGCCATCCAGGTCAATCGTCAACTGTCCCATCGCCAATCTCCGTTTGTTGTCCCAATTTTACCTTCGCAGTCATCCCGGTCAAGCCAACGCCGCCGTCATTGGAGTAGCGCCATGAACAAAATCTACCGCATCGTCTGGAACGAACTTACCCGCACCTGGGTTGCCGTCGCCGAAATCGTCAAGGGGCGCGGCAAGTGCGGTTCCGGCGTTGTTGCCGATGGCGCCGGATTGCACCGACAGCGCGGCCGGTTGATGCTCAAGCCGCTCGCCCTGGCACTGGCGGCGATGGGTAGCTTGGGGCTGGCCCATGCGGCGCCGCCGGGTTTGCCACTGCCGCCGGCCCCGACTCAATTACCCACTGGCGGCAAGGTCGTCGCCGGCCAGGTGGCCATCAATCAGGCGGGGGCCACGCTCAACATCAATCAGGGCAGCAACCGCGCCGCCATCGACTGGCAGACCTTCAACGTCGGCAGCGCCGCGCGGGTGAACTTCCTGCAACCTTCGAGCAGCAGCGTCACGCTCAACCGTGTGCTGGATGCCAACCCCAGCCAGATCTTCGGCCGCATCAGCGCCAATGGCCAGGTGTTTCTGACCAATCCCAACGGCGTTTATTTCGCCCCGGGCGCCAGTGCCGACGTCGGCGGTCTGGTGGCGACCACGCACAGCATCAGCAATGCCGATTTCATGGCCGGCAACGATCATTTCAGCCGCAACGGCTCGACTGGCAGCGTCATCAATGACGGCAACCTGACCGCAACGTTAGGCGGCTACATCGCCCTGCTGGCGCCGGAAGTGCGCAACCACGGCGTCATCGTCGCGCAACTCGGCACGGTGGCCCTGGCCGCCGGTGAAGCCTACGACCTGCAGTTCGATGCCAACAACACCCTGGCCGACATCCGCGTCGCCCCGGCAACGATCGCGGCGCTGGTGGAAAACGGAAATGCGGTGCATGCGCCGGGTGGATTGATCATTCTGTCGGCGCAGGCGGCGGATCGCTTGCAAGGTGGCGTCATAAAGAACGGCGGCACGCTGGAAGCGACCGGGCTGGTCAATAACGGTGGGCGCATTGTGCTCGATGCTTCGGACAGCATCGTTCATACCGGCAGCATCAATGTCGATGCGGCGGCGAATAGCAGCGGTAAAGGTGGGACGGTGAGCTTGATTGCGAATCTCGCCAATGCTGGAAGCATCACGCAAGTCGACGGCAGCATCAGCGCGCGCGGGGGTGATCTGGGTGGGAATGGCGGGTTTGTCGAGACCTCCGGAGGGAAAGTCCATATCGGCAGCAATGCCAGCGTCGATACCCGCGCTACGCTGGGCAGAACAGGCTCATGGCTTCTTGACCCGGATGGATTCACCATTGGCACAGACATCACAGGAGCAGCGCTGGGTACGGCGCTCGGTTTGGCTGATGTCACGATCAACAGCCTTAGTACGGTGTCCAACACCGGGACAGTCGCCGTAGCCAGTGGTACTGGAGGAAATATCGACGTCAATCAGGCAGTGACGTGGAGTGCTCACAAGTTGACGCTCAACGCCACCAATGACATCGACATCAACGCGACCATGACGGCCACCAGCACCGCTAGCTTCGCTCTGTACTACGGCCAGGGCGCAGTCATGGCTGGCAATACCAGCAACATCACCACAGGAGCTTCGGGGGTGGTGAATCTCCCTGCCAGCACCACCAACTTCACCACCAAGCAGGGTTCGGATGGCGTGGTCAAGAGTTACACGGTGATTACCAGTTTGGGTGTTGAATCCGACGCAACATCGGGCAGCAACCAAACGTTGCAGGGGATGGCACGAACGGCCAACCTGACAACGAACTATGTGCTGGGCGCAAACATTGATGCCTCCTCAGGAGTGTCCGGATGGAATGGGAACACTGGTTTTACACCCATTGGCGGCGGAGCCGGTGGTATGACCAACCATTACGATGGCATTTTCGATGGCTTGGGTCACACCATTACGCTGGGCAACAACTTTGTTAACAATACAACTATAGGTGCCGTGGGTATTGAGTTAGGACTTTTTGGGCAACTCGGCTATTTTGGTGTCACCGGCGCCTTGATCCGCAACGTAGGTCTAATCGGTGGCAGTCTTACCGCCTATTCAACGGTAGGAGCCTTGGTCGGGTTGAATTATGGTGGCACGATATATAACAGCTATTCCACCAGTTCTGTGACTGGCATCAATAATATGGTCGGCGGATTGGTAGGCCAGAACAAACCTCAAGCTGGTTTAGGCGGTGTCATCAGCAATAGCTATGCCATTGGCACTATCCCCGGCTCAGCAAGTCAATCGGGTGGTTTGGTCGGCCAAAACGCAGGCACCGTACAGTTCAGCTATGCCACAGGTAGTGTTAACGGAACCTCTGGTACCGGCGGATTAGTTGGATTGACCCAGGGAGCAGGTTCTATCAATAACAGCTATGCGACAGGCAGTGTCACGGGAACGTCAATGGTCGGCGGCTTGGTTGGCTATGGCAAGACAATCACCAACAGCTATGCCACTGGCGCTGTTTCCTCTGGTGGTGCCGCGTACACGGGCGGACTGGTTGGCGTCTCCAGTGGCGCAGCGATTACGAATTCGTTTTACGACAATCAGACCACTGGACGAACCAACGGTAAAGGCAGTGCTGCAACTGGTACCGGAGGTGCCGCTGATGTGGCAGGACAATTCTGGGGCATGAGTACTGCCAACATGAAGCTGCAAGCTAATTTCACCTCGGCAACGGCAGCTAATGGCAGCGTGAATCCTGCTTGGATTTTTACTGGCTCACCTTCCTCGGTTTGGGGCCCCGCAGCCAGCGGCTATCCAACACTTTGCTGGTCCGGCAATTGCATATTCTCTACCGCCATCACCCTCAGCCTGGCCAACACCAGCCGAACCTACGGCGATAGCATTGGTACGCCGCCATCCTTGATCTACCTCACCGGCAGCAGCTTTATCACCAGCGGCAGCCTTAACGCGGGTGACAGCTTGACTGGGATTTCATGGGGCAGTGGATTGACCCAAACCATGGTGGCGAACACGTATGCGTACGGCACGACCAACCTGCTGTCACCGAGTTTCACTTTTGGCGCGGGACATAGCCTTTCCGACTACACCATCACTTGGGTCGGCAGCCTGGTGGTCGACAAGAAGACCGTGACACTCTCCAGCGGCAAGACTTATGACGGTACAAACGTATTGACAGGATTTGTCACGCTCAACACCGGCATCAGTGGACAGGCGCTGACTTATACGGGTGCGACGGCCAACAGCAAGGATGCCGGTAGCGGCAATTTCATCAGCGCCATCACTCTCGCGGATGGCAGCGGCGGTCTCGCCAGCAACTATCAGTTGCCCACGCTCGACAGCACCAATGCACCGGTGACCATCAGTGCCAAGCCGCTCACCATCACCGGCCTTTCGGCACAGAGTAAGATCTATGACGGATCGGTAAGCGCGACTTTGTCTGGCAGCGGATCGCTTTCCGGCGTTGAAACTGGGGATGTCGGCAACGTGGCGCTGAGCGGATCAGTCTCAGGCCAGTTCGGCGACGCCAATGTCGGCATTGCCAAGGCCATCAGCATTTCCGGCGCGTCGCTCAGTGGCAGCGCCGCGACAAACTACTGGGTGGGCGCGCCGGCCGGGTTGACGGCAAACATCAGCGCCCGTCCGATCAGCGCGAGCGCAGATGCCAAGGGCAAGGCCTACGGCAACGCCGATCCGACACTGAACTACACCATCACCAGCGGCTCGCTGGTCGGCGGCGATTCGCTGGGCAGCCTGTCGCGCAGCGCCGGCGAGAATGTCGGCAGCTACACCATCAACGCTGCCGCCTTGAGTAACGGCAACTACGCGATTACCGCGACTGATGCCACGCTGACCATTTCACCGCGCCCGATCACCGTCAGCGCCGACAACAAGAGCAAGACCTACGGTGCCACCGACCCGGTCCTGAGCTACAGCATCAGCAGCGGCAGCCTGGTCGGCGCCGATACGCTGAGCGGGACGCTCACGCGCAGCAGTGGCGAAAGCGTCGGCAGCTACACCATCGATGCCGCCGCACTGAGCAATGGCAACTACGTGATCACCGCCAACAACGGCACGCTCAGCATTGCCAAGGCGCCGCTCACCATCACCGCCGCCAACGCCAGCAAGACCTACGACGGCCAAGCGTACAGCGGCGGCAACGGCGTCAGCTACAGCGGCTTCGTCAATGGCGAAAGCAGCAGCGTCCTGGGTGGCACGCTGGCTTATGGTGGCAGCAGCCAGGGTGCCTGGAATGCCGGTAGCTACGCCATCACCCCGGGCGGACTGACGGCCGGCAACTATACGATTACCTTCAGCGACGGTACGCTGACTATCGACAAGGCGCCGCTCACCGTCACCGCCAGCAACGCCAGCAAGCTGTACGGCCAGACGCCGAGCCTGACGTCATTTGCAGCCACCGGGCTGGTCAATAACGAAACCATCGGCGGCGTTACCGAGACCAGTAGTGGAACGACCGGGACGAGCAATGTCGGCAGCTACGAGATTGTTGCAAGTGCTGCCACCGGCGGTACCTTCAGCCCCGGCAATTACACGATCAGCTACGCCAATGGCAGCCTGACGGTGACGCCGGCGCCCTTGACGGTCACCGCCAGCAACGTCGCCAAGACCTACGGCCAGATAGCGACGTTCAGCGACTTTACCAGCAACGGCCTGCAGAATGGCGAAAGCATCGGCAGCGTGAGCGAAACCAGCAGCGGTGCCGCCGCGACCGCCAGCGTTGCCGCCAGCCCTTACAGCATCGTGCCTGATGGTGCCAGCGGAGGCACCTTCAACGCCGGCAACTATCTGATTACCTATGTCAATGGCAATTTGACGGTGAATAAGGCCCACCTCACCGTGACCCCAGACGACCAACAGCGCCTCTACGGTCAGAGCAATCCCGCTTTCACCACCCAGGTTGCCGGGTTCGTCAATGGCGAGACAGCTGCCAGCGCCACCGACTATAGCGGCGCCGGCAGCGCCAGCAGTGCGGCGACGCCGGGCAGCGGTGTGGGTACGGCGGTGATCGTCGCGAGCATTGGCAGTCTTTCTGCCGCCAACTACGACTTCATGCCCGCCACTGGCACGCTGACCATCAGCAAGGCGCATTTGGCGGTGACGGCGGACGACAAGACCCGGCTGGTCGGCGAGGCCAATCCGGCACTGACGGCGACGCTGAGCGGTTTTGTCAATGGCGAGACGCTGGCCAGTTCAGGCGTTGGCGGCAGCGCCGGCTTGTCCACTACCGCGGACGCCACGACGCCGGTTGGCACGGCGGTTATCGCGGCGGCGCAAGGCAGCCTGGTGGCGAGCAACTACGATTTCACCACCTTCACGAATGGCAGCTTGACGATCGGCGCCCTGTACGTGCCACCGCCACCACCAGCCCCGCCGCCGAGCCTGCCGCCGACAACGCCGACTTCGGGCGGCTTGACGCCGGGAGGCAGCGGTTCTCCCGGTGGCAACACGCCGCCGAGCGGTGGCGCGAGTGGTGCTGTGCCGGGGGGCGGCACGCCTCCGCTGGCTAGCGGCGGACCCAGTGTTGGCGGGGCTCCGAGCGACGGTGGCGGTTCGGGTGCAACCAACGCGGCAAGCACGGGTAGTGGCTCGACCGCGGGCGGCAACCCGGCCAGCGGCTCCGGCTTGGTGCCGTCAGGCACTGGAGCGACGGCGTCTGGTGCGTTCGGAGGATCCGCAGCAGCCGCACCTGGCGACAATTCTTCGAACAGCGGTGGCGGTTCAGGCGATATGCTGGCGCAGAACAGCGGCACCGGCGTCGGTACCGGATCGGCGTCGTCGCAACCGGCCGGCGAGCCGGCGGCAGCGCCGGCACCAACCGGTAATGGTGGCGGCAGCAGCAGCGGCAATGCTGGAGC
>CAISUK010000210.1 GCA_903888645.1 uncultured Pseudomonadota bacterium
ATCAAGTTTCACGTCCTGGCGACCACCGGGAAATAGTTTTCACCTCGTTTTCTCACCACCCCACAGGAGTCAAACCATGAAAGTTCGTACCCCGCTCATCGCTGCATTGATTATCGCCGCCGCACCCGCATTCGCCGCACCAGAGGTCTTTGTCACCGACGCCAACCACACTTACGCGCGCTTTTCCTATAGCCACTTCGGCTATTCGACCCAGTTGAGCCGCTTCGACAAGACCAGCGGCAAGATCGTCTTCGACGCCGCCGCAAAAACCGGTTCGGCGGACATTGTCATCGATACGAAATCCGTCGATACCGGCTCGGCAATTTTCAACGAGCATATTCAGGCAGAAGATTTCCTCGATACGGCGAAGTTTCCCACTGCAACCTTCAAATCCACCGCGGTGCGTTTCGAGGGTGACAAGCCGGTTGCCATCGATGGCAACCTGACGCTCAAGGGGGTCACCAAGCCGGTCACGCTGGCGATCAGCTCCTTCCAGCACATGCCGCATCCCATCGTGAAGAAGGATGCCATCGGCGCCAATGCCAGCGTCACTGTCAAGCGTTCCGACTTCAATGCAGGCAAGTACGCGCCTTATGTTGGTGACGATGTCACCATCACCATCGCTGTCGAAGCCATCAAGGAATAAATCGGCTGATGACAGACAGACTAGCCAACTCTTGATTTTTTGCATCATCCCCAACTCAGCATAAAGGAGCAATCAAATGGCAAACATCGTAATCGTTTATCACTCGGGCTACGGCCATACCCAACGGATGGCCGAGTACGTCGCCGCAGGAGCAGGTGCGACACTTCTCGCCATCGACGCCGAAGGCAATCTTCCTGAAGGCGGCTGGGATAGCCTCAACAGCGCTGACGCCATCATCATGGGGAGCCCGACTTACATGGGCAGCGTGACCTGGCAATTCAAGAAATTTGCCGATGCATCGTCAAAAGCCTGGTTCAACCAAACCTGGAAAGACAAACTGTTCGCCGGCTTCACGAATAGCGCCACGATGAATGGCGACAAGTTGTCCACGCTGCACTATCTGTTCACCCTGGCCATGCAGCACAATGGCATTTGGGTTGGTACGGGCTTGATGCCGAGCAACGCCAAGTCCGCCCAGCGCAACGACGTGAATTATGTCGGTTCCTCCAGCGGTGCCATGGCCCAGTCGCCTTCGGACAGCAGCCCGGCCGAAATGCTGCCCGGCGACCTGGAAACCGCCCGGTTATTCGGCGAGCGCGTTGCCCAAATCGCCGCCCGGGTTCGCAGCTGATCCTCGGTCGCGCATTTGCCGTTCCATTGCCGCCTTGGTAATGGAACGGTTGGCGCACGGTAGCGGCCAGGTCAAGGCTGATCTTGCGAGAATGACAATGCCTGAAGCAGTCTGTGTTGTCATGCGTCGGCTGACCCGGTGGATGGCTTGGTGCTTGCATCGGTAAACCGTCGGACGAAGGGTAATGCCGGGATTTTTGCGGCACTAAAGAGGAAGTACTTTATGATTGGCGCCTTTCGTTCCGGAGAACTTGTCATGAACAGATTTGCACGTCGTTCTATTCCTCTGGTTGTCGCTTTTCTGGCTATGTCGACGTTGGTGGACGGTGCTCTGGCTGACGACGACTCCCACGCCGGGCGCGCCGTGGAAGAGGCAGTGCAAACCGGTAGCCACGCCAGTGCCAGCGCGGCGCACAGCATTGCGGCTTCCGGGCAAGTGACCTCGGCGGCTTCGGCTATTCCGCTATCGGTTGGCGGTGCGGTGGCAGGTTCAGCCGGTGCTGTCAGTGCCGGCGCGGCGCGCGATTCGATGCGGGCTGCGACGGCGCCGATCGGCACGCCGCTGGAAATCACCGATGAGGTGATTACCGTCGTTCCTCCCAATGAGGCATTGAAGTCCAAGGGCAAGGTGGCCAACCCGGCGGCTAACCCATAAATCTGGCGCAGAAAAATGGTCGTTCCGAATCTATACAGGAGCTTTTCAATGCATCGCTTGCTACGTTCATTGCTTGTCGCACTGGCGGGATTCGTACTTTGTTTCGATGCCAATTCGGCGGGCTTCAGTTCAAGCAGCAGCCAGGCCGGCGAAGAAACGCACTTCAAGCCGGAGCAGGTCATTGCCTTTGCCAAGAAAGTGGAGCGAACGATGGCGGCGAAGGGCGCGCGCGTGGCGATTCTGGCGCGGATGGGTCGGCCGCCAGCGGAGTTGCCGGAGGGCATGCACTTTACCCATGTGGCTTTCGCCGTTTATTCGGAAATCACCACGAGCGACGGCAGAAAGCTGCCCGGTTACTCGATCTACAATCTCTACCAGGAAGATGGGCATCCCGACGTCAGCGATCTGGTGCAGGATTTTCCGGTCGATTTCTTCGCTGGCGTTGCGCAACTTGAGGCCGGCATCATCATTCCGTCACCGGCGCTGCAGGAGCGCTTGCTCGAAGTCATCTCGTCACCGACCTACCAGGCCTTGCATGACCCGCACTATTCGGTGATTGCCAATCCCTATACGCTCGGGCGGCAAAACTGCACGGAATTCGTACTCGATGTGCTCAATTCGGCGATCTACCAGACCAGCGACATCTCGCTCATCAAGGCAAGCGAAAAGGCCTATTTTGTTGCCCAACCGGTCAATGTCAGCCCGTTCAAACTCTTGCTGGGCGCCATGTTCAGCGCCGAAGTTTCGACCTCCGACCAGCCTGGTCCGCCGGTCACCGCGACGTTCGAAAAGATTGGCGGATACCTGCAGAAATACGATGTCGGATCGGAGGTTTTTACGCTCACCGCAGATTGATTTGTCAATTCAAATGGCATAATCATGCTTGGTGTGCAGTCCAACAGGCATCAAGGACTTGGCACCGATCACTGCCGCATTAACTCCGAAGTCATACATGCAACTGGACATTTTCGAGCATAGCCGCGACGTCATTTTGCGCAATGCGGCCATCGATGCCTTGCGTCGGCGCGATGCTGGCACCTCTCGCCAGGCCATCGCGGCGCTTGCCGCCGAATGCGCCACCGATCCACTCCTGCCGGCGCTAGGCCTGCTGTGCACCAAGTTGAATTCGCCGGTGTTCGCGCCGCTAGTGCGCGACGATGCCATGGCGATTCTGCGCGAAACCGAAGACGCAGTAGCAAAAGCAGCGGCGCAGATATTCGGCGCCGCCGCCGCCGCATGGCTGGCTCCGCTTTGGGCGGAATTGGCGACCGCCATCGCCAAACTCCCTTTCGATTCTGCGCACGAAGCCTTGCACGCTGCGCCTCTGCAGCTGCGCGCCGGACATTGGGCCGAGGCCATCTCGCCGATCGAGGATATCGACTCATGGCGGCGACAGCCGGCGCCGTTAGCCTGGATGATTGAAGCCCGTGGCAGGCTGGATGGATTCGATGCGCTATGGCCCTTGCTGTCCGAGCTGGCGTGGATGGACCCGCAGCGCGCTCAAGCGCTGGTTGAGCGGCTGCGTTTGCCGGCGCTTGACAACCTTGTTCGCTGTTTCCATGGCGAATTTGAAGGTGAAGGGGCAACGGATGATTTTGCCTGGTTTCCGGCTTGGGCGCTCATTGCCGAGACTCGCTTGGGCGACGGCCTGCGGCTATCTCAAGGCGGCGCGAATACGCCGCAAGAGCGCTGCGCCCGCATCGTGCTTGGCCTGCTTGCACTAGAGCGGCAAGGACGCAACGCGGAGGTTGTCGAGTGGCGCCGGAGATTGCGCGATGCGCATGTCGGGCTATTTGCCCGGTATATGCGCGACAGGTAGAGAAGGAGCAAACGTGCGCCGGTATCGACGGTAACAACTGAATGGCGTTTGACATCATTGTCCCGCTGAAAGCCGGTCAATCCAAGGCAATCGACCGCACTGCCAGGGCAAAGGGTCCGGCCTGGCGGTCGGCGATCATGAAGCCCAACTGCCGCAAGCGCGCCGGGTCGAATTGAGGCGCGCCAGGCACCGTGCGGCCGCGGAATGTCGGCATGAATGCGGAGAGCGGTATGCGCATCACCGTCCATTCATCGCCAGGCGGCTTGATCGTCGTCTGATAGTTGATACCGTCGAAGGCGTGGTCGATGCGCAGGTTGAGCTTGTAGCGTTTGCCATCCCCGCGGAGCTCGATCACACAAGTCACGGCACCCGGCAAACCCAGCAGCAACGGCCGCGAGCGGACTGAGGCAAAGCCGCCGTTACGCTCCAGCGAAACGAGGCCTTCGAAGACGGCGTGGCCGTTGTGATCATGGCGCAAGCGACTGGCTGAGATACCGCCCATCACGGAATCGTCGATGGCGGACCATTCAGCGACGGACGCAGCAGATTCGAAACGAAATAGTTCGCGAGACATCACGGCATTATGCCGCTCAGGAAATTATGGCAATCTATGCGGGCGAAAATTTACAGGTGCCGCTACCATGTCCGTTGAACGAATCTACTTTGCCCGTAAACCCGGCGAGCCCCAAGTCGAGGTGCAGTCGATCGACGTCGTGGCCGGCAAGGGCATCCTCGGTGATCGGTACTTCGCTTCGGTCGGCGAGCCGGCTCAGAACATCACACTCGTCGAAGCCGAAGAAATCGAAGCCTTCTGCACAGACACAGGCCGCCTGGTCGACCTGTCATGCACCCGGAGAAACCTCGTCACCCGGGGTGTTCGCTTGAACGACCTGGTCGGTAAAGAATTCATGATCGGGACCGTACGTTTGCGTGGCGTCGAACTTTGCGAGCCGTGCCGCAGCCTCGGCAAGCTGCTCGCTTCGAGCAATCTTGCAACTGCGGCAGTGGTGAAGCGTTTGCTCAATCGCGGCGGACTCCGCGCAGATATTCTCTGTTCCGGAAGCATTGCCGTTGGCGCAAGGGTTTCAGCCGCGGAGTAGTTGGTAATGCATTAGTCATGACCAGAATCTGGGTTGAGGTGAAGCCGATCATAATCAGGCAGCCCGAAATCGAACTATGATTTCTGTCTATGCATATGCGTTTTCATTCGCTCTTTCAGTACCGCCAATTGCCGGCTTCGCAGTGGAATTAGGTCTGGCCGCGCTACGCAACCGCGAAGGCACGCATGGATTTCGGGCGATCTGAAATGACAATCAAATTATCACTTGAAGGCGTCATCGATCGGCACGCCGTAGCCGATCGCCAGCCGATTGGTTTCATTGGCCAAGCCGATGACGGCCAGCAACTCCGAGAACTGTTCGTCGGTCATGCCTTTGGCCCGCGCGCCGGCCGAATGCGAGGCGATGCAGTAGCCGCAATTATTGGTGACGCTCACCGCCACGTAAATGAGTTCCTTGGTGAGCGGATCCAGCGCACCATTGCTCATGACTTGCTTGATATTGCCCCAGATTCGCTGCAGTGTCGGCGGGTGATGGGCAATCACCTTCCAGAAGTTATTGACCCAATCGGTCTTGCGCGTGGCCATAATATCGTCATAAACGGCCCGGACTTCAGGGCTGGCATCGGCGTATTCGATCGGGTCAAGTGAGGGCATCGATGTAATCCATCAAGAGTTGGGCAAAATGGCAAAAACGCGCGCCGGAAAACCCGAGCCACCTTTCGGTTTGGGGAAGCTCACGACGACCAGAGCACCGGATTCAGGCACCTGATCCAGATTGGCCAGCAGTTCGATCTGGTAATGGTTGAGGCTGAGGATATAAGACTCCAGCGAATAATCGTCCTTGGTGGTGGCGAGGCCGGGATCCGTATCGGTGGTCTCGTGTCCGGACGCAGTGATTTTGCGGACTTCATACAAATACTGCAATACCGGCTTGCTCCAGCCCGGGTAATGCGATACGCCTTTGGCATCACGATTCTGGATGGCTTTGTCATTCGGCCAGCGCTTTGACCAGTCGGTGCGCAACGCAACGAAGGCGCCCGCCGGAATAGCGCCGTGGCGTTTCTCCCAATCCTTGACATCGTCCAGCGACACCACGTAATCGGGATTCTTCGTCACCTTTTCATGCACATCGATGACGGCGAGCGGCAGAATCATTTCCTTGAGGTCGATCTGGTCGACGGTGCGCAATCCCTTGTGGAAGTGAGCCGGCGGATCGACGTGCGTTCCCCACTGACCGGGATGGCGGAATTCCTCGGCGAAAAAGCCATCCTTCTCGATGGTGTAAAGGGTCGCGAGCTTTTCGTCCTTGAAGCCCTTCCAGTGCGGAATGCCCGGCGCAAACTCGTGCGTCAGGTCAACGAATTTCTTGCTTTGGAGGACGGCAATGATCTTTTCGAGCGAAGGATCATCGGCAGCAATCACATTGGTGGAAACAGCAGCAATGAAAATTGCGATGAATGACAA
Organism: uncultured Pseudomonadota bacterium; assembly: GCA_903888645.1. Classification (GTDB taxonomy): domain Bacteria; phylum Pseudomonadota; class Gammaproteobacteria; order Burkholderiales; family Rhodocyclaceae; genus CAISUK01. Next base: position 6,275 of record CAISUK010000210.1, read on the forward strand.
TAATGGTTTCTTCATTGGAATATTCCTGCGAGAAGGCCGGGCTGCCGGAGGACATGGGCAGCCCGGATTTAGTTACAGCGGATTGGGCCGCGCTAGAAGTTGTAGGTGAAGCTTGCCGTCGCCCATCTCGGCTTGCCTGGGTAGAGTTGGGTCAAGCCGAAGGCAGCAACAGGATCCGAGAGGTCGAACGCCATCACGGCATAGTGTTTGTTGAACACGTTGCTGACATCCAGTCCGAATTCGTACTTCTTGTCGTTCGTCTTGTAGTGCAGACGGACGTTAGTAAGACTATAGCCGTCCTGCTTGGTCACCGGAGCATTGGTCAGTGCAAAGTATTGACTGGATACGGCATTGCCATCCAACTGGAAGGACAGTGCGGCGGAATCGAGGCGCCAGGTATAACGGGCCAGCGCATTGCCGCTCCACTTCGGCGTATTGGCCGCACGATACGTACGCGGTCCCAAACCAAGGTCGACATCCTTGACCGTCGCGTCGACGTAAGACAGGCCGGCACTGAAGAACCAATTGTTGCTGGGAGACAATTCAAGCTGCACTTCTCCACCGACATTGCGTGCCGGGGCATTGGTGATCAACTGTGTGAGCCCTATGAAATGGAGTGCCTGATTATTCTTGTAATCGTAATAAAACAGTGAGGCGTTCAGTCGCGCCCTGCGATCCCAGAACTCGTTCTTGCTGCCGATTTCATAGGCACCAAGGGTCTCGCGCTTGAACGGAATGAAGCTGTAGGACGTCACTGTGGTCGGATCGAGCGGTGCATTGAAGCCACCTGCCTTGGTGCCACGGTTATAGCTTGCATAAACCAGTGAGGTCGGACTCAACCTGTAGTCAAACTCCAACTTTCCCGACCAGAAACCGTCGTCCAATTTCGACAGCGCGCCAACGTTGGCCTGCTCAAATTGATAGACATTGATCCCTGCAATCGTCGAGTTGTAACTGAAATCCTTCTTGTCCTTGGTATACCTGGCACCCGCGCTCAGCCCAAGGCGATCTGTCAGCGCGATATCCGCCTGGCCGAATACGGCATAAGACTCGGTCTTGAGCTTGTATGGGTCGTTAAGAAGTCCGCCATAGGCTGAGCCAAGCGCACCCTCGGTGTAATCCCCATCTATGTTGAGGTAATACAAGCCGGTGATCCACTTCAGCGCTTTCTTCTGTCCTGACAGTCGCACCTCGGCCGAATATTGCGAGACGTCGCTCGTGTTGAAGAAGTGAAAGACTGCATCCGGCGAAGTGTCCGAGTCCTCCAGATATTTCTTACGCAGACTTTGGTAGTCCACTATCGCTGTCAGCTGGGCAAAATCGAGCGAATCAACCAACGTGTCGAACTTGGCTGTCGCACCCCTGCTGTCGATCCTGGCATAACCCTGTGTCCCGGCGGCGGTCTTGAAATCGCCCGACGGGCCGTAGCCAAGAACATTGGTCGCTGCGCCAAACACACCATAGCCATCCGGACCCGGACGCGATGGAACGCTCTCCCAAGCACCTGCGCGGACATCCTTGTTGCCGTAGCGGCCGGTCAGAAGAAGGGTGGAATCGCCAGGCAACTTGAACAGGAGTTGGCCGCGCGCAGCCTTGTCATCGCCGTTTTCCGACTTGCCACCCGTCGTTGTATTTTGGAACAGGCCGTCATTCTTGTTGGTGGTGAAAGCGAACCGTCCGAGAACATTATCACTACCGAAGACTTTACCGCCCATCGCGCCTTCCGTCCGGAACAGATTGTATTCACCGACGGTGGCCTTCAAATAGCCATTGGTGTCCGCCGTGGGACGGCGCGAAATGAAGTGTGCCAAGCCGCCGGTGGCATTGCGTCCGAATAGGGTGCCTTGCGGTCCGCGCAATATTTCCACACGGTCAGTATCGAACAACTGAAATGCCAGCCCGGCCATCTGGCTGACATAGACATCGTCCACATAAATCGCCGTCGGACTTTCCTGATGGTCGGCGAAATCATTCTGCGTGATGCCGCGCACGGAAAAGCTGAACGAGCCGGCGCCATTGGGCTGGGCCAGTTGAACACCGGGAACGAAGTTCGTTACATCGCTGGCTGACGACAATCCGAGCGATTGAAGTTGCGCGCCGGATAGCGTCGATACGGAAATACCGACGTCCTGCGAATCCTCGAGGCGCTTCTGCGCCGTTACGGTGATCTTCTCCAACGCCACTGCCGGCTCGGACTCGGCCGCGCTGGCGAGAGAAGCGACGAACGGAATCGTCAGAACAGCTATGGAGACAGCGAACGCCCTGTCAATAGCAACATGACATTTTGATTTTCTGGCAAACATCGGTGAACACCCCTTGAAAGAAAAAACGGATTAACTGCGGTTGCCGGGACAATCTGTGCCCACCGCGTTGTTATCCAGCGAAGTTAATCGATCTTTTTCTTCGAGGCCAATTCTTTTCCGTTATAAGCTAATGCATAAACACTCGTTCGCTGCACTGAGCCAAGCAGCGGAAGCAAGACAACTCATGGGGAAACTGGCTCATCAGGCTAACTGGAATCTGGCTGACGAGTAGCGCAAGAAACGTCAGTCGCCCAACGCCAGATGCCGCGATTCGCTCGATGTTTCGATCGGGCGCACGATCAGAGATAGTGCGCCGCTACCCGCACTACCCAGCACATTGAGAAAGATCTCGCTGACAAAGGATTCGCCGTCTTGATTGATTGCCTGGAATTTACGGCCAATACGGATGAGGAAACGCAGATGCGGATTGATCTGCCCATTCTTCAATAGCTCGAGTTGCGCCAATTGCGGCAACAGTTCGGACACGTGCCTATTTATCAAGGCGCTGCGCCGGATCTTGAATAGCGACTCCCCAGCGCCATTGCAATCAACGATCGTGCCGCGACTGTCCAACGTCAGCCTGGCGATCTCGTCCACGACCGCGGCATCGGCGAGCGTGCCATGCTTGCCGGGAATAGCAGCGCGTGCCGGAGCTGTCGCTGCCGCGCTCGCCTTGATGGCAGCCATGCCTAGTGCACTGCCCGGGTGCCGAATTCCGCCTCGGCTGCAAGCCAGTCTTCAAGGGCCTGACCAGGCGCGAAGCCCCGCGCTTCGGCCTTGAAATAGGCGGTCTTGGCGATCCATGCCAATCGGTCATCGTTTGCATCCAGAGTCAGATGCTCGTCGTTTGCGACCACTGTAGACTTGGGAATTGCCTTGGGTTTTGCTGCCGTGGGTTGTGCCTTGAGGTTTGCCATTTCAGTCTCTCTCCTTCATTTGCTGTCCATTCACGAGGCGGCAACGGCATCGCCTGACTGTTCATTCTCCCTGTACAGGCTATTTACTCCTCGATCGCTGCCAGAGGCAAAGAATTTATATGACAATGGTTATTCACGGCGCAGGAATTAGCATGGAAGGAAACGCATATGAAGCCCCGCACTGCCAAGAGCCGCGCGAGCGATTACGGCGATATCGCCGCAATCAGGAATTCGCGGTGCTGCCGCTTTCCAGCAGATTGCCGATTGCCACTTTGGCGAACTGCCGCGCCGCCAGGCGATACAACAGCTGACCGGTCAGCAGCGCCGGCAGGAACAACCAGACTTCCCTGTTTTCCGGGGCGGCCAGCAGCGCCACCGCCGGGCCCGGGCAATAGCCGCTGATGCCCCAGCCGATACCGAAAATGACGGCACCGGCGAGTAGCGGCAAGTCGATCTGCTTCCTGGTCGGCAAATAAAATTTTTCTGCCAGAAGCGGCTTGGGCTGGCGCAGGACAAAGCGAAAGGCTACCACCGTGACGCCAACGGCTCCGCCGAGAACGAAGAGCAAGCTGGCATCCCAGTGCCCGGCAAAGTCGAGAAAGCCCAGGACCTTTTCCGGATGCGTCATGCCGGACAGGGCGAGCCCCAATCCGAACAACAATCCAGCCACCAGATTCACCAGCAGCGCCGGCATCAGATGACACCCACAATATGCCGGCTGACAAAGGTCGCAGCGATGCCGACGAGCAGGAAGGTTACCGTGGCAACCAACGAGCGCAGCGACAACCGGCCCAATCCGCAAACGCCGTGGCCACTGGTGCAGCCGCCGCCCAGGGATGTGCCGAAGCCGACCAGCAGTCCCGCAGCGATCAGCAGTCCCGAGGAGTAGGACGCTCGGGTCAGCGGAGCGCCGCCGAACGCTGCATAGAAAACGGCCACCCCGGCCACCAACCCAACCAGGAAGATCACCCGCCAGAGCACCTCCCCGGAGCGAGGCGTCAACAGGCTACCGGTGATACTGCTGATTCCGGCAACGCGCCCGTTGAACCACAACAGCAAAGTTGCGGCGGCCCCGATCAGGAGACCGCCGGCGAGAGCGCTATAGGGCGTGAAGTTTTCCATCTTGAATGACGATCAGATAGCGGCTGGATTAAAGCTTCCATCCATAGGCAATGCCGAAGCCATTTTCTTCCAAATGGATGTTGGCATTGCCGCCGCCATAATTGGGCGGTATTGAACTGGAACCGTTGATCGCCTTCTTGAAGCCATGGAAATAGGAAAGGCTAAGCTCTCCACCCGCCGTCTTCCATGTGCCGCCCAATGTGACGTGATCCTGCACGACCCCTGGTGCCAGGATGTTGAAGAAAGTCTGGTTGGCGGGAATCGCCTGGTCGCTGTGGCTGACACCGAAGCGCAATGTCAGATCCTTGCTGTAGTCATAGCTGGCACCCAACTTGATGACCGCAATGTCTTTCCAGCCGAATCCGGCACCGTTAGGAGAGCCAAGCCGATTTCCGGCGAACAGGTTAGCCAATGGATTGGCAACCGAGCGCACGTTCCCAAATTTGATCTCCTGTGCGTCAGCCGCCAGGGTCAGCGCCGGGGTAGCTTTGTAGGCAATGCCGATCCCGTAGTTTTCGGGGATGTCGAAGCTACCCGAGTCAGCAAAAAGTCCTTTGTACTTGTCGAATTTGCTGGCCTTGATCTTTGATGACCAAGTCAGTCCGATGGAAAAGTCTGGCGTAATTTGACCAATCCAGCCGAGCCGAACACCCCAACCAGTCGACGAATCGCGTCCATTGTTGGTCACGTTGGTTGCGCTTGTGGTGGTAGTGGTCGGGTCAGTAAATGCGAGCAGACCCTTGGCCTCGAAACGCTGATAAGCGAAATTCAAAGCCACGCCGAAAGAATTTTGTGCATTCGGCTTCCAAGCGACCGATGGCGAAATGAACAACTGCTCCAGATTGATTCCGCCCTTACCGGCTGTCGGGGCGAACCTGGCAAAAGGATTGTCGGCGTAATCAGTATTCATACCGCCGTTGCCATATACCGCGACACCAACGCCAAGGGAACTGGACAATTGCCGCGCATAGCCGAATTCGGGGATGAAGAAGCTCTTGGTGTCGTTGCCGTCGAAGTTACCGTCGGCGCTATACCCACCGCCTAAGTTGTTCCCAACAATTTCCGCACCCCGCTTCGGCTGAAACCACGTCAGCCCAAGATCGAGCCGATCAGCGACCAGCGCTGTTCCGGCCGGATTGGTCGCCGCAGCGAGTCCGTCCTGCGGCAGAGCGATGCCGATGCCGGCGATGCCTTGCGACTTGACACCATAGCCGTGAGAAAAATAACCATTGGTGGCGTGGGCAAACAGCGGCGAGAGCATGGCCACAGCCAGAACGGTGAGACGAGGAAGCTTGGAATTCATGAGCGGGTTCCTGTTGTGATTTTGAAAGCGAACCCGATCCTATCCAAACTTGCCGCGTCGGCGAACTAACAAAATTAACTAAGCTTATTTCATTTTTCGCGGCTATTTGGCGGCAGACTGCGATTTGCTCAGCTCAATTGTCCAATCAAGCCCTGAATCCACCTTGTGCGCTTCCGCGTAACTGCCGAGATTGAGTGCCACGGCCATATTGAGCAGGCTATTGACATAGACCAATGGCTTCCCTTCAGGGACTTCGCCGAAGGTGTTCTGGTAGGGCGCCACCGCCTCGTCTACCAATTGACCGCCGTGATAGATGCGAACTCGGACAGGCTCGCCGATGGCAATTCCCAACTGAGCGAATAGCTTGCCGGGAATATTCGACCAGACATTGCCGTACTGCACATCGAGTACTGGAATGATTCCAGTGACCCGGTCGCCGTTGCGCTCGGCCTTGCTGTAAGCCAGCGATACCAGTTTGTCCGGTGAAAGTTTCGGCCCGACCTGGTCGAAGCGGATCACGCCGGCCGCCAGTCGGGCGCCTGTGTAACCGAACACGTCGCGACCATGGAAGGTGTGCGAATCTTCGGAGTCCTTGCGGCGGTTGATCTTTTCATCGATCTGCCGCAGTTCGGCAAAACCCTCCTGCTCGGCTACCAGTGTCAGCAAGCCATTGTTCGGGGCGACGAAATAGTGGCCGGCGCGAGTCTTCAGAACGACCGACAATCGCTCGGTGCCTACGCCGGGGTCTATCACAGTAACGAATACGGTGCCCTTGGGCCAGAATGGCGCGACCTGAAACAGCCGGTAAGCGCCACCGAAAATACTACCCGGCGATTCGTGACTGAGATCCGAGATCAGCAGCTTCGGCGAAACACCATAGGCAACGCCCTTGAGCGCAGAAACCGCGCCATCCTTCTGGCCGAAATCCGTGTAGAGCACGATCGGCGCAGCGGCCATGGCCGCATGTGCAAGCAGTAGCAAAAATGCGCAAACAAGTTTTCTTATACCGTACATATTAGTTTCTCCTTTGATCGATTCAAAAACTGTATTCGGGAAAAAAGCGATTCATCAAATCATTCCGACGCTTCCTGCTCTGCATGCTGGTTGGCCCAAGGTATCGAACATCAGTTTACTTGCGCTCAGAGTCTGTGAATGGATAGTCAAAGGCTTCCGAGAGCGTCGTTCCGGGATAAGCCGGAATCCAGTGTCCACCTCTCATCCAAAAGAATGGTCAGATAGACGAACTGGACCCCGGCCTTCGCCGGGGCGACGAATGATCGGGTCTGGCGGAAGTGAGGTTTTCAAAGACTTTCAGTGCCCACTTTGCGTATTTCTCCCAAGTGAAGCATCCTTGCTTAACTCGATAAGCCAATCCGGTCCGGAATCCACTTTATGCACGGCGGCGTAGCTGCCAAAGTTGATTCCCACGGCCATGAACAACAAGCTATTGACATAAACAAGAAGATCGCCGGATGGTACGTCACCAAATGTCCGCTGGTAAGGCGCCACGGATTCGTCCACTAACTGGCCGCCATGAAAGATGCGCACACGAACGCTGTCACCGATGGCAATTCCAAGCCCGTCGAAGAGTGTCTTCGGGATATTCGTCCAGACGTGGCCATAGGCGACATCGAGTACCGGGATGATTCCGATGACCCGGTCGCCGTTGCGCTCGGCCTTGCGGTAAGCCAGAGATACCAGTTTGTCGTGTGAAAGTTTCGGTCCGACCTGGTCGAAGCGGATGACACCGGCCGCCAGACGAGCGCCGGTGTAACCGAACACGTCGCGACCGTGGAAAGTATGCGAGTCCTCGGAGTCCTTGCGGCGGTTGATCTTTTCATCGATCTGGCGCAATTCGGCAAAGCCTTCCTGCTCTGCCACGAGAGTCAGCAAGCCATTGTTCGGTGCGACGAAGTAGTGGCCGGCGCGGGTCTTCAATACTACCGACAAGCGTTCCGTGCCGACACCGGGATCGATCACCGTCACGAATACGGTGCCCTTGGGCCAGAATGGCGCGACCTGAAACAATCGGTAAGCGCCACCGAAGATACTGCCCGGCGATTCATGGCTGAGATCGGAAATCAGCAGCTTCGGCGAGACACCATAGGCAACGCCTTTAAGCGCAGAAACCGCGCCATCCTTCTGGCCGAAATCCGTGTAGAGAACGATCGGCGCAGCGGCCGTGGCGATGTGCGCAATCAGCAGCAACAACGCGAATAACGTCATTTTCAGGCTGCGCATGTTCACTCTGTCAACGGATCGTTCATGGCACGATACGAGCCACTGGCCACGGGTTTGTGCCGAAAGTCCTTCGCAATTCTCCCGATGACGCGGCCAAGCTGAATAGCGCAGCAGCGACAATGATCGTCACGTATATTGAGCGGATCATCGGCCGATTTCTAGACTAGCGGCGGCGGTTGCACATTGATGGCATTACGCAATGCTGCGATAGCTGTTGGTGGTGATGACATCAGCGCCCGACTGCACATAGGCGGCGTGTACCTGCGAGACGAAATGCGGCGCTTCGATCAACGAGAGCGCTGACCATTCGGGCAGCCGGCAAGGCTCGCCGATGCGCGCCAGTTCCTGGCCCGTTCCGCCGTCGAGCAGGATCGCATCGGACATGACTATTCCCTGGAAAGCCGCTTACTCAGGGGATTGTTCGGCCCCCGCCTAGAACGACGTGCTCAGCCTGGCGTAATAATAGCCGCCATTGAAGCCGTAGGGCGAAACGTGGGAGTACTGGTCGTAGTTAACGTATTGATAGGTCGACGCGGGAATCTTGTTCGGATAGGTGTTGAACAGATTGTTAGCGCCGAGATTCAGCTTGATGTGATTGGAAAACTCGTAGCCGACGTCGAGGTCGGTGATGTAAGCGGCCCGGGTTTCATACGTCGGGAAAATGGGCACATCTGTAAAGCCAGCCTGGACCTGGGACGATGCACCGTAGTAAGTTTCACGCAGCGTGATTTCCCAAGCGTCCTTGAAGTAGGTCGCGGCAAGCGATACCTTGGTGTGCGGCGTGGCGGTCGTCAGGTTCGACGCCTGTACTGCATCGACCAGGGACTGACCAACCGCTTGCAAGACCGCGGGAGCATCGTGAATGTGCCGGATGGTGGTCTTGTTGTAACCGCCACTCAGCACCCACTTGATCGCGCCCTGCTGTTCCAGTCGGGTGAGGAAATCGAGGCTCAAATCGATGCCGAGGGTCCGCGTGTCCACACCATTGGTAAAGAATTGGGCGGCAACAGAATCGCTGGCCACCAAACCTGATGGAGGCGTCGAGCCGTTTGCCGCGAATGCAGCAGCTCCCAGGCCACCATACAGGTAGCCCGAAGCTATGATCCGGTCATCGACGTTGATCTGATAGGCATCGAGGCTGAGGTGAACGTCCTTGCTTGGCTGGGCTACCAGGCCGAGACTGAAGCTGCGCGATGTTTCCGGTTTGAGCTCCGGCGCGCCGAGTAATTTTGCCCCGGGCGATCCCAGCGGCAGCTGAATCGTGGCAGCGTAAGAGGCGACGGAAATCGCCGAGTAGTACTGCTGGGCCAGAGTGGGCGCATGAAATCCATTGCTCAGCGTGCCACGCAGGGCGAACGCGGGCGTGAAATCGTAGCGTGTAGACAGCTTGCCAGTCTGCTTGCTGCCGACATTGTCGTAATGTTCCGTTCGCGCCGCCAGGCCGAGTTCCCATTCCTTGGTGACATGGGCGGCAAGGTCGAGATAAGCGGCGAAGCTGTTGCGGCTGGTGTCGGCTTGGTCCGACGGCCTGAAGCCAGGGAAAGCCTGAGACCCGCCCAAGTAGTAAGAATTGGGCTCACCCGCACCGAGCTTGTATTTCTCGTTGCGATCCTCCAGGCCGAGCGCGACATTCAGCGGGCTCGCCAGGCCGTCGAAGGCGAAGCCGCGCCGCAGATCGAGGTTGGTGGTGAGTTCGGAGGAAGTAAAGGAGCCGACGTAAAACTTGCTTTGGGCGTTACCGGAGTCAGCCAGCAAATCCGGATTGACGGTGTTCTCGTTGTGCAGCTTGACTTCGTCGCGCCCGTAGCTGGCGCTGATGTCCCAGTTCCACTGTCCGGAGGTCTTGCCCTTGATGCCGGCGGTCAGGGCATAGTCGGTTTCCTTGACAGTTTCCCGCGGTGTGAACCCGTTGGGGAAAAGGGTATCAACGGCGTCGCTGAACCAGCCGGGCTGCCGCGGATTCTCGTGAGCCTTGGCATTTCTCTCTGACGCCGTGCCAAACGCATAGCCGGTAATGTCTGCGCCGAGACCCTTTTCAAGATTGAAACCAAGACTGGTGACATCGTTCTTCGGGTCACCCTGCACCTTGGCTGATTCCGGCCCGCCGCTGTCACCGCTGCGATTGGAAAACCCGTGCTTACGATATCCGGCGCTGATGTGCAGCGCACCGTCGTCGCCGAGCTTGAAACCGCCATCGACATCGATCTGACCGGTCCCGCCGCCGCCATCGAAATAGCCGCCGCCCAGTACCGATACATTGCCGCCCTGAGTGGATTTCTTGAGGATGACGTTAATGACACCGGCAATCGCATCGGAACCGTATTGGGCCGCAGCGCCGTCGCGGAGAATTTCCACATGATCGATTGCCGCCAATGGGATCAGATCGAGATCGACGGCGTTGGAACCCTGCGCCGGATCGGAGTCGGCGTAGATGCTGGCCGACAGGTGGCGGCGCTTGCCGTTGATGAGCACCAGCGTATGGCTGGGGCTCAGGCCGCGCAGCTGAAAGGTGCGGGCGAGGGCGCCGACGTCGTAGCCGACCGCCGGCGAATTGACCGAAGGAATGATGTTCTTCAGCGCGTCGAGCAGATTGGATTGTCCAGTGGCGAGAAGGTCCTCGGCTTGTATCACGTCGATCGGCGTGGCGCTGTCGCGGGCCTTGCGGCCGGCTTCGCGGGTACC
>CAISUK010000211.1 GCA_903888645.1 uncultured Pseudomonadota bacterium
GACGCCGAAGGCGATGCCGCCGACGGGGCGTTTCGTGTTGCCTTGTCACGCCTTCGCCATCTGCTTGGCGGCGATTCGACCATTCGCGTGGAGAAAGGCCATGTCTTTCTCAATGAACAATCGTGCTGGATCGATGCCTGGTCATTGGCGCGGTTGCTGGACGAAATCGAGGCGCAGCCGCAAGCAAATCAGGCGCAACAATTGCTGCGCCTTTTTCGTGGAAATTTTCTCGACAAGGAACACGAAAGGTCCTGGATGCTGATCAAGAGGGAAGCGCTGCAAGGCAGAGTGACAAGTGCAGTTGTGGCGCTAGGCAATGCCATTGAGTTGGAAGGGAACCCAGGAGTCGCCATCAAGCTGTACCAAAAGATCCTCGATCAGGATGTGACCGCTGAGTTGGTGTACCAGCAACTGATTCGTACCCACCTCGCCCTTGGCCAGCGCGCCGAAGCACTCACCGCTTATCGGCGTTGCCGGGAGATGCTTTCCATTGTGCTAGGCATCAAGCCCTGCAATGAAACTGAAAACCTTCGCCTCCAGATCGGCGGATGACTGGACTGTCGGTGGTCCAAGCCGCACAAACTACCCTCCCTCTCCACGAGTGTAGAGGGGCGGGGGAGGGGCGGTGGTTGAGGGGGGCGTTTCACGTTAACGCCGTTGCTGAACTGCGCGCCGACCGCGCCGGTGCACGAATCACCACTCGGCCGGACAATCCCGTGGCGTAATGCCATTTTCCCTGGCGTACTGCTTCGCCGAGGCCCGGAAGAGCGGATGGATCAGCGCCTTGTTGCCCTCCAGCCAATCCGATACCAGCACCCATTTGGCGCCGTCCCACTGCTGGATCCTGATCTTGCCGGAACCCTCATGGTTGCTGCAACTGGTCTTGATCTCCGGCAACAGGCCGGTGGCGCCGATCTGCTTGAGGCGAGCGTTGGTGATGTCGAGATTTTCCAGTGCCCAGCGCACTTGCTCGCCGTCCGATGCCTTGCCTTTGCCAAACCGGGCCTGGGCCGTGCGCAGCGCTTCAACGGAAATGATGGCCGCCGAGACGCCACGGTTATAGAGCGTGGATCCGATCCTGGACTTGTCCGGCATGTTGCCCTTGCCGGCGCCATGGACGACCTTCTGGATATCGACAATCAGCGGTGCGCCAGTTCCTGAAACACTCCATGTCGCCGAGAGGTAACCCTTGGCCGCATCGCCGGCCGGGATGGTGTCCTCCTCCGAGCCCGACGAACAGCCGCCAATGATGTGATCGCGCGGGAAACCGGTTTTTTGCGCGGCCTTGAGGCCGGTCTGGTTCATCACCCCCCAGCCCCAGAAGATTACCCAATCCGGCTTGGCGTGATGAATGTCCAGCCATTGCGCCATTTGGTCGTTGCCGGGAGGGGTGACCGGAATCTGCACCAGATCGAATTTGTGCAGTTTCGATTCAGCTTCCAGCGCGATGATCGGTTCCTTGCCGTAGGCGGAGTCATGATAGACGAAGGCGATCCTCTTGCCGGACAGCTTGCCGCCTTCCTTCTGGTCGATGTACTTGACGATGGCGGAGACCTGCATCTGGTAGGTCGTCACCAGCGGGAAGGCCCAGGGGAAGACCGAGCCATCGACGGTGTCGGCGCGGCCGTAGCCGATGGTGGTCATGGGAATCTTGTCATTGGCAATCTTGTCCATCAGGCCGTAGGCAATCCCAGTCGACAGTACATGCATTGGACCTGGTGCCGACTTCGTCTTTCCCTTCAGGCGCTCATAGCACTCAATGCCCTTGGCAATGTTGTACTCGGTTTCGCACTCTTCCCAGACTAGCTTGACGCCATTGACGCCACCCTCCTTGATATTCACATAGTTCAAGTAGTCGATGATGCCGTCGGAAACAGCCGCCCCGTTGTCGCCGTAGGGGCCGATTCGATAATTGATCAGCGGGAAGAACTGCTCGGCTGCCAGCGCGGATTGGCCAATAGGTAGCAGGCATATAGCCGCCAGGCAGATGGCGAGCCATGTCGTCGGGGCGCGAATATCGGCTCTTCCTGAATGATTAAAAAAAGGATGCCGAGCATAGCAGCGGCGTTGTTACGTATTTGTTACCGATTGCATAAATCTTCATTGGTCCGGGATAACGCGCGAAGAACGCCGGCGCGCCGTCAAACCGCCGGTCACAAGGGAAAGCCGGAACAGTTTCCCGAACATATGCGATCCATGTGTCAATAATGTCATGGCATATGCCGGTCAATAATCAATCGGTAGCCGATTCGTAACACCTGTTCGCTTACCGTGGTCGATGTACACGCTTTGGATGCGCGGCAGTCGTGTCGCAAGAAGCATCCCGGCCGGCGTGTGTTTCCAGGAACAACACATCACTGTGGAGGCGTCGTGGCAGCAGTTCGCGCAGTTCTGGTTCATCAGCAGGAGCTATATCTTGAAGCGCTTGTCGTCGCGATAAGCCAAATCAAGGACGTCGAGGTCGCCGCGAAAGGCACAAGCGGCGCCGAAGGGCTCCGCTGTATTGAAAATACCAAGCCGGACATACTCATTCTGGATCTCGCCGTCAATGACGTCCCGGGTCATGTCGTCCTCGAAAAGGCGAAGGCGCTGCACCCGACATTGAAAGTCATCCCCATCAGCATGACCCCCATGCTGGATCAAATCATGCACGCATTGCGAACAGGAGCGAACGGCTATCTTCTGCAGAGCGCATCGCCCGAAGACTTGAGTTTGGCGATCAATACCGTGATGAAGGGAGGCACCTGGTTCTCACCCGAAGTTTCGAAGATGGTGATTTCCGGTTACATCGGATTAACAGCAAATGAAATTCCCGTCAATACCCTGCCGGAGAAAAAGCGCAATATCCTGAAATTGATTGCCAAGGGCATGAAGAATAGTGAAATCGCCGTCGTGATGAAGCTCAGCGTCAAATCTGTTGAAAACTATCGCTGGCAGATCATGGAACAGCTGGATATTCATAACGCAGCGGGGCTCGTACGCTACGCAGTTCAGCAGCGAATCGTTTGACTGCGATCCCGTCGAGGCGCAGCGAAGCCGCCCCTTTTCCCCACGTCCCGAGTCATTGTCCTTGGCCGCCGCCCAAACCACGCGTTAGAAGCCGTATCGGCGGGCAAAAATCCACATAAAGCAGGTTGACGTGCGCCGGTTTGCCGCCCTGATGTGCGTAAGTGCGCGAACGGCATAAGTGCCGACCACGTTGAAAAGCCCGACCAGGGCCAGCGCCGTGGTGCCAACGCTGGCGTCCATGCCCTTGTCGAGCAGGTAGGTCGGCAGGTGCACGCCGATGAAAATTACCTGAAAACCGCAGACGAAGTAGCCGCAGATCAGCAGCACGAAGCTGCGATCGCGCAGGGCGGAGGTAGCGGTCTGACCACCACTGGCGGCGTTGGGCACCACGCCCTGGGTGAGGGCGCTGCCCAGCGGCAGAATGAGCAGGGTCGAGGTGGCAAAGATCAGCAAGGTGCCATACCAACCGAGGCTGCCGATCAGCC
>CAISUK010000212.1 GCA_903888645.1 uncultured Pseudomonadota bacterium
CGCCCTACATCCATGCTTTTCGCGAGCGGACCTTTGTCATCGCCTTTGGCGGTGAGGCCCTGGCGGGTGGCACCGCACTGGCGCAATCGCTGGCCCAGGATCTCAATCTGCTCGAAAGCCTGGGTATTCGCCTGGTCCTGGTGCATGGCGCGCGGCCGCAGATCGATGCCGAAATGCAACGCCGTCAGCTGGCGCCGCGTTTTCACAAGGGCTTGCGGGTGACCGATGGCGATGCGCTGGAATGCGTCAAGAGCGCCATGGGCGTGACGCGCATCGAAATCGAGGCGCTGCTGTCGCAAGGGTTGCCCAACACGCCAATGGCCGGCGCCTGGATACGTATCACCGGCGGCAACTTCATCACGGCGCAGCCGGTTGGCGTGGTCGACGGCGTCGATTACCAATATACAGGCGCGGTGCGCAAGGTCAATGCCGATGAAATACGCGCCGATCTCGATCAGGAAAACGTGGTCCTGATTACGCCGCTCGGCACCTCACCGTCGGGCGAAATCTTCAATCTGGCCTGGGAAGAGGTGGCCGAGGCGGTGGCGGTGGCAGTGCAAGCCGACAAGCTGATCTTTCTTTGCGATGCGGCCGGCGTAGTCGACAAGAAAGGCGCATTGATCGACGCCCTGACGGCCGACGAGGCCTACCAGCTGCTACGCCGGAAAGTGCGTCAGGCGCCGGAAGTCGAGCGCGTCCTGGCCGGTGCCCTCAACGCTTGTCGTGCCGGCGTCGGGCGGGTGCATTTTCTCGATCGAAAGTCCGACGGCGCTATGCTCATGGAGTTTTTTACGCGCGACGGTGTCGGCACGGTGATGACCCGTGCGGCGCTGGCCAGCTTGCGCGAAGCGACGATCGACGATGTCGGCGCCATCCTTGCCCTGATCGCCCCGCTTGAGGCCGACGGCACACTGGTCAAGCGCGGCCGCGAGCGGCTGGAAATGGAAATCAGCCGATTTTCCCTGCTCGATCATGATGGCGTCATCGTCGGCTGCGCGGCCCTCTATCCGTTCTCGGACGAGCAAAGTGCGGAACTGGCCTGCCTTGCTGTCATGCCCGAATACCGCCGCGCCGGTTATGGGGAACAGGTGCTCAAGCATATCGAACAACGCGCTCATAAACTCAAGTTGAAGCGCTTGTTCGTGCTGACGACGCGCACTGCGCACTGGTTCGTCGAACGCGGCTTTGCCGAAGCCGGCCCCGACGTGTTGCCTGCCTCGCGACGCGAGCTCTACAACTTCCAGCGTCGCTCCAAGGTGTTGGCGAAATCGCTTTGAGTCGAAGGCTGCCCTGCGGCCGCCACCCGGGCTGCTAGAATTTGCCCCCGATACCAACCGCATCCCAAACGCAGAAAAGGAATTTTCATGGCACGCACAGTTAATTGCATCAAACTTGGGCGCGAGGCCGAGGGGCTGGATTTTCCGCCGATGCCCGGTGATCTGGGCAAGCGCATTTACGAAAGTGTCTCCAAGGAAGCCTGGCAGCAGTGGATACGCTTGCAGACCATGCTGATCAACGAGAATCGCCTCAGTCTGGTCGATCCGAAAGCGCGCAAATATCTTTCCGAACAGGTAGAAAAACATTTCTTCGGCGAAGGTGCCGACCAGGCCGGCGGATTCGTTCCGCCAAAATTCTGATCGCCGATTCGCTCTGGCACGGGAGAGTTATTCTTGGCGACATCAATCGCCAAGAATAACTGCCACACTGAGCCCCATGACGCTGCGCGAACGGCTCGACCTCTACGAAAAGCTGATGCGGCTGGACAAGCCGATCGGCATACTCCTGCTGCTGTGGCCGACGCTGTGGGCGCTGCTGATTGCGGCTTATGGCCGGCCGCCGCTGATGGTGTTGTGGATATTTGTCATGGGCACGGTGTTGATGCGCTCGGCTGGTTGCGTCATCAACGATTGTGCCGATCGCGCGTTCGATCCCCATGTCGAGCGCACCCGCAACCGGCCGGTGGCCGCTGGCCATGTGAAGCCACGCGAAGCGATTCTGTTGGCGGCAGCATTGGCGCTGGTCGCCTTTCTGCTGATTTTGCCGCTGCGTAACTGGTTCGTCGTCGGCCTCTCCGTGGTCGCCCTGTTCGTCGCCGCCACCTATCCATTCACCAAGCGTTTCTTCGCCATTCCGCAAGCCTATCTCGGCATCGCCTTTGGCTTCGGCATTCCCATGGCTTATGCGGCGGTAATGAATTCGCTGCCCGCCGACGCCTGGTGGCTGCTGGCGGCAAACGTCTTCTGGGCGATTGCCTACGACACCCAGTACGCCATGGTCGACCGCGACGACGATCTCAAGATCGGCATCAAGACCTCGGCCATTACCTTCGGCCGCTACGACGTCGCCGCCATCATGTTCTGCTATGCGGCTATGCTGGCGATCCTCGTCGGCGTCGGCCGCTACATGCTATTGGGCTGGATGTATTACCTCGGGCTGGCGGTTGCTGCGGTCATCATGGGTTACCACTACACGCTGATTCGCGAGCGAAGCCGAGACGGCTGTTTCAAGGCCTTTCGTCATAACAATTGGGTGGGTGCGGCGATCTGCGCCGGGTTGCTCGCCGACTACCACCTGCGACCGTTGTTGGCGTAGCGCTTGGGGCGGCGCGGCCCGCCATGGAGGTTTTCCATCGATGATGACAATTTGCAATGAAGTAGTCTGTCGATTGTCATATCGGCATGGCCCCCCGGGGTGCAACGAAGCCGACACCCGCGCCAAGCGTGTCGATACCGGCTAGCGCGCCAGGCGCGACGAAGTGCGCGACGCCTACTACACCAATGAATATGGCCGTTCATAAATTTTGATTGCTATGCTCCCAGATGCTGTGCCGCACCATGCCGACCTAAGAGCTTGTCATTGAGATGACCGGGCGAGCATCTCCATCCGACCCTTTTCAGTCACTCAAAAATTCCGATTGCGGTCATTCACTTTAGCAAATCTTCCCTTTGGTAACTGTCCTTGGGGTCAACGTTGAATATTCTTCCTCTCTCCGACCTATATGGTTTGGAGAAGTCAACCAAGAATCTATCGGCCCTATTTCGAGCGTGTCGAGCACGCTCCTCCTGATCAGGGGTTTGAGCGAGAGCTGTCAAGTCAGTGGCGATCGCATCAAACAACTGGTACGAGTTATCTTCTTCACTAGTTCCGCAGTACAAGTAACTCCATCTCGCCAAGGTGCCACCTTGGATTAGTCCCAAGTCTTGGCCTCCAGGCGGACTAAACCACTCCTCCAGCGTTCCTTTGAACTGCCTTAGATAGATCGTTTCGCGTGTCGGTCGTCTTTTTGTTCCGACGATGTGCCATGATTTGTAGGCGTCGAGAGATAGCTTTCTGTCATACAGCATCCAATTTGTAGGCGACAAGTACCCTGCCCAGCCGGGAATTCGATATCGCCCTTCCGCATCAGTCTTTGTTGTCTCCAGATGCCGGCAACCACTCGTCCCTCCGCCCATGGAGCCACTTCCGGTCGCGTACCAACGAGCGGAAACGATTGCCCCTGCTATGGCTTGGCCGGTTTCTTGATCGAGCACTTGTCCGGTGATAGGCACTTGTGACCAGACATATGTCGTGAAAAACAGCGTGCTCAGCACGACCACCTTTCGGTGATTACGCAGCCAAAGGAGAATTGAAGTTTGCATCATGGAAAAATGGTTCAACCTACCCGAAAGCGAAGTCTCGATTTCCAGTTACCGGCGGCGAATTCTGCGAGACGAGGGTCCCACGACGTCATCTTGCAGAAACTCACAAATGCCGCCTCCGGCCGTTCACTTGAGTAGATCCTCCTTCTTGTAACTATCGCCTGGGTCGAGGTTATCCTCAAGGGCTTCATTGTCGTGCCAGGTAGTCATGACATCTAGCCAAGCAACGTTTGCATTGCCGTCACCGACGAGCACTTCGTCAATGACGTCGTGAACCCGCTCACAGTCTCGACCTCTGCAGCAGATGTAGACACATCCCAAGCCGAGCAGTCGTTCAGCAACCGCGCTGATTGTTTCTACAGGGACTCGCTGAGCATTCCACGAAAGAAGGCAGACGAAGTGCTCGGACGGAACAGATAGAGCTGAAGGCAAAGCCACCGGGGTTTGAACGCCCAGGAAATACACGTCCCAGCCCGAGTCTGGACTCGTTCCCAAGTGGCGGAGTGAGGGAGATTCCATAGCCCTCTAACGTGCCGCATAACCGGCTTGCCGAAGGCAAGTCCGGTTGATGCGGGGGTTAGCCGTCACTTCGCAACCTTTAGTTGAAATGTTGTTCGGAGAGGTAGTTCAACGCCGCGAACAGCATCACGCAAAGTGACTTCTATGGCCCAAATGCCAGTTGGATCCCCCGGATCTCCAGAGAATGCAATGACTAGCTCTGACAAATACATATTGTACGAACTGCCGGAAATTTTTCCCGAAAAGCAATTCGCACCTTTTTGCGATAGCGTTTGCTTGCCCATCGGAGACTTAATACTTAGGTCGCAAAGTATTTTAACGTTGCCCAAATCATCCTTTTTGGGATTTGCAAAGAACGTCAAAATATAGACCTTCTTGCCGTAAGGCACCACATCTGCTTTGTTGAAACTTGGTCTATTCGAGGGAGGGGTCTCCCATTTTGTCTGCCAATCCTCATCCATAGTCGCAAGTAATGAGCCAGCAAAACCATCTTTAGACCGCATGGATTCAGTTTCCTGCACGGCCTTACCTGTTGCGTCGCGCCAAAATCCAGACTGTGCACTCGCGGTCTCGCCAAGTAGCACGCATAGCAAAATTAGAACGTTGAGATAACGCATTGTTGATTGTGACGGCTAACTTGTTATCGGGAGACGATCTTGCGCCATAACACCGACACCGGTCTCCCAGACTCGGCACCGGGCCAAGTACCGGGACCCGCTCTTGTACAGCGTTTTCGAGTAGTATACTGACTATTCATACAGTATAATAACAATCCGTGAAAAGCAGCAGTACCCCATTTCCGCCCCTGCAGGCCGTCAAAGTGCTGGATCAGCTGCGTGAGCGCATCCGCTATATGCATTACAGCATACGGACTGAAGTCGCTTATGTCTATTGGGTACGCGCATTTATCCGCTTTCACGGTGTCCGGCACCCGGCAACAATGGGCGGCGAGGAGGTCGAGGCATTTCTCTCCTGGCTGGCGAACACCCGGCATGTGGCGGTATCGACTCACCGGCAGGCGCTGTCGGCGTTACTGTTCCTCTACGGCAAGGTGCTCGGTGTTGACCTCCCGTGGATGACCGAGATCGGCAGGCCGCACACCAATCGGCGACTTCCCGCGGTGCTTTCGCCCGACGAAGTGGCGCGAATCCTCTGCCTGCTCGACGGGGAGCAGCGGCTGTTCGCGCAGTTGCTGTACGGCACCGGGATGCGCATCACTGAAGGGCTGCAGCTGCGCGTCAAGGACGTCGACTTCGGCCGCCGGACGATCATCGTTCGTGAAGGCAAGGGCGGCAAGGATCGGGCGGTGATGCTTCCGGAGCGTCTGGTGACCGGGCTTCAGGAGCAACTGGCACGGTCGCGGGTGCTGTGGGAGGCCGACCAGGCGGCCGGTCGTGGCGGTGTTTTCATGCCGGACGCGCTCGACCGTAAATACCCCCGTGCCGGTGCGGCGTGGACCTGGTTTTGGGTCTTTCCGCAGGATGCTCATTCTGTGGATCCGCGCTCGGGCGTGGTGCGGCGGCACCATATGTACGACCAGACGTTTCAGCGCGCATTCAACCGGGCGGTGCTGCGCACCGGCATTACCAAGCTGGCGACTCCACATACCCTTCGACATTCGTTTGCAACGGCGGTGTTGCAGGCTGGTTACGACATCCGCACCGTGCAGGAACTGCTCGGCCATGCCGACGTGGCCACGACCATGATTTACACCCACGTCTTGAAGGTGGGCGGCGGCGGGGTGCGCAGCCCGATGGACTCATTGCCAGAAATGAGCTACTGAACACCTCATCCAGTTCTTTCGCGGCTTGGCGCCGGCAAGGCTGGCTCCCCTATGGCTGCTATAGAGAAAGGGAGTGACTGTCTCTTATTGGCCGAATTGCGACGGACGACAAAATATCGATTCGACATCGTGCATCGCCCGCAGCTTGATTGATCGTCCCAATGCTGCCGGAGCGTTGACCAACAGCCTCAAGGCCCGCACCGGTGAGCATCGACCGACTGTCATACCAACTGCTGGCCGCACCTTTTGCCGCGGCTTGAGTGATTGGGCCAATATTGATACCTTTGCGCCATGGCGTCCACGGCGAAAATTCTTGAGCAGATGCGGCGTGAACCGTCAAATGTGCGGTTCGTTGATCTCAAGAAAGGCGCCAGGAATATTTCGGCAAACCACGCCAAACGGGCACCAGCCACGCCATTTTCAAGACGCCATGGGTGGGCGATCCGCGCATCAACATCCATGACGACAAAGGCAAGTCGAAGATCTATCAGGTCCGCCAAGTGTTGCTGGCCATCGACAAGTTGGAGGGCATAGGCAATGAGCGCTGATAATTACACCTACCGCGTCACGTGGTCCGCCGAAGACGGTGAGCATGTCGGCCTGTGCGCCGAATTTCCATCCCTGTCGTGGTTGGCGAAAACGCCGAAAGCGGCCTTGAAAGGCATCCGCCAGGTGACCGTCGAAGTGGTGGCCGACCTGCAGGCGGCTGGCGAGGCC
>CAISUK010000213.1 GCA_903888645.1 uncultured Pseudomonadota bacterium
AATGCAGGTCGAGCGGCACCAGCGCGTAGCCGGCCCGTTCCACCTTGCCGATCAGCTTGTCTATTTCTTTTCTGTTCAACAGCAATTTTCGCGTTCGCACCGGATCGGGGCTGATATGCGTCGATGCGGTTTGCAAGGGGCTGATATGGGCGCCGATCAAGAAAACCTCGCCACCTTTGGGGATGACATAAGCTTCCTTCAGCTGGCTGCGTCCGGCGCGAATGGACTTGACTTCCCAGCCCTCGAGAACGAGTCCGGCCTCGAATCGTTCCTCGATGAAGTAGTCGTGAAAGGCCTTCTTGTTTTCGACGATGCTCATGATGCGGTCGCGCGGTAGAATGCGCAATTCTACACTACCCGCATGGTTAAGCGGTAAACGGGGTATTCATCTACAATTTTGTAGATGAATATTATTTTGAACCCATTTTGGGTAGGACTTCTACCCGTTGAATCCGCTTGAGCCGAAGGTACTTTTCGCTCATCGCCCTGCTTGCGTGACCCAACAACGCTTGAAAATCCATTCCCAAAGTTTCTGCGTCTGTTGCCGCCTTGGCGCGAATGTCGTGGAAATGAAGTTCCTCGATTCCCGCTTCCCTTACCGCTTCCAACCAGTGACGATTGAAGGTGTTGTATAGGTAGGGTTGCCCGGTGTGAGTGCACAATAAGTGCATTCCCCGAATCGGTCGCGGTAAAGCACGCGCTCTGGCGATTACCTCTGTGAGTGCGTCTGACCACAGGAACAACATTTTTTTACCCGTCTTGCCCTGCTTGATGTAAACCCCATCAGCTACGATGTCTTGTAACTTGATGTCGAGCATGTCCTGAATCCGCGAACCTGTCAGGTATCCCAAGTCCATTGCGATCTGAACGTGCGTCTGGGCAAGTTCCCATATTCTTTGAAACTCGCCATCGCTCAACAACCTGTCGCGTCCCTTGATTCCCAGGTTGTCAATGCTGCTACAAGGGTTCGCATTGATAAGCCCGTGGCGTACAGCAAGCGCCAAGACGTTTGACGCAACCGATTTGCCGATGTTCGCCTGTACTTTGGACTGATGACCGTCCAACCAGCGTGCTATATGCGCTGGAGTAATGAGGTCGATGGTTGCACCATTGAAGAACACGCGCAGCGTCTTGGCAACGTGTTCATATTGCTTTCTGGTTGTGGCAGCGAGTTCAAGGAATTTTGCGGAGACCAGGTAAGCATCCAAACGATCATTAAACAGGTCGGCAGTTCCGCCGTCACCACCGCTTTCGATCTGCGCCCACATGATTCGTGCCTTAGCCAGTTCCGGCGATAACTTGACCCATTTTCGCGGAGCCAGACTGGAAACGTGGTAATAGCATCCCGCTTTGAAGTGCATCCTCGGCGGCAGCGATAACTTTGATTGTCGTTTACGACCCATGTTGATGCTCCAAACTATTTGGTAAATGCCCGCATATTCGGTTCCCAAGATTTTTTTAGCTTTGGTGCGCCGTTAAGCTGCAAGTCGGCATGTGCTCTTGACACCACAGGTCGACCAGTAGCCGCTACGACAAAGGTCCAACCATGCGCCGTTAGCCATTTTCGCTGATCGGCAAAACGGTGATAACCGCTCAAGTCTACTATTTCTGTTGGAGTCAGGAACATTTTAAGCCCCTTGTAGGATCAACCTTACCCATCGTGTCAGAAAAATGCTGACAAGCCGGTGCCCTTGCCTGAATGTCGGTCGCAGCGCCGCCCGTCCAACGCGGTTGCGTCAAGGCACATTTGAAATAGGTTTTTGAATAGGTGAGGCGGCGAAAATGATGGCAGTCGCGGCATTGATACTCGGCCGGTCCCTTGCCTGGCTGGCCCGCGTACAAGCCTTTCGGCGGTGGGTAGACGGTCTGACCCCATAGGTCAATCGACTTCCTCATGCCTTTGCTCGCGTCTGGTTCAATTGCACGGCCTCAATGAAAATTTCCAGTTCGATGCGCAGCGATAGATTCTCGGCGCGGAGTTCCACTGTCGCCTTATTCTCAATTGCGCGGGCAAAGTCATGCAACCATTGCGCCGACATTGTGCATGGGCCGTCATCCTCAATCGAATACTCGCCTTCTGGAAAGCAATCTTCGATTTCCTCAAAGGTGAGCATGCTGTTCACCTTTCCAGAGTGCGGTGGCGATTCGGGCGCGCAGATTGCTCCACAAGTCATTTTCGACCATCTTGACATGCGACTCACGAAGTAGCCCGTGCCAGGCGGTGAGTTCGGCGTGGAGTGCTGAAAATTCTTTTTCAAACTTCTGCAACAAGAGGGCTTGCAGTTTCAATGCGCGCGCTTGCGTGTCCAGTTCATCGGCCAGCGCATCCACCGCAAGATGATGGGCCTCGCGCGCGGCGAAAAATTCCTCGTCCTTCCTTGCTGAATACAGGTCTGCGGCCAGCGTCTTGATTTGTTCAGCGCTCATGGTTGTTGCTCCACTGCGTTGCGTCGATCAATAAACTTCTGTGCTTCCTTCCATGCCTGACCATCATCGCCCTTCAGCATGTCATTGATGCGGTCAATGGCCTCGGTGAGTTGCTGGCGCAGTTCAAGGACTTCCAGCACACGCCCTTGAAGTTGCCTTTCAATGCCCTTGCGAATCTCGAAATCGAGTTCGCTGGCACCGACATAGAATTCAGTCAGGCCGATGATGTCCAGGGCGAACTTGCCATTGAGGTCCGGCAACAGGCGCATCTTGCGGATCAGGGTAAAGGTCGCGTCGCGGCTATTCATAGCGATTGACCAAAGGGGAAACAACCGTGTTGCAGGTGCCAGGGCAATTGATGGACCATTTCATCAACCAGCGAATCGAATGGCTTGCCGCATTCCAAGTGGCGCAAATAGAGGCCGGAAAACGTGCGCGGATCGCAACGGCGCAGGGCTTCATAGCGGCCACGCCACAAGTCCAGTTCGGCACGCATGGCGTTGTAGCGCGCTTCGCGTTGCGTATCCAACCATTCTGGCGACCAGATTTCCTCATTCCTGGCATTCATGCTCATTCCCCCTTAGTGGTGCGGCAGACGATAGCGGTAGTGCCGTAACTCGCCGATGCGTACCAGGACATCGTGACTCATGCTGTGCAACTTGCGGTCGATGGCCTTGGTCGTGTAATCGGTCAGGATGGCGGCGATTTCGATGCTGCTCATGTCGTAGTGGTCGCGCAACAAGGCTACGATCAGGGGCGCCAGCGGCGGCAAGGCATGGTGCAGTGGGGGATTGTCAATCGGCCGCTTGACAATCGGGCACGGCCTGGGCGGCGGTGGTAGCGGCGTGCCGCATTCACACTGCGCCAGAAAACTCTGCCAGGCGGTAATCATGATGCGTAAATCGCGTTATAGGCGATGGCGGCGATTTGCGTCCGTGCGTCACGATCATTCAGGTGGTCATCGCTGGCCACGTCATAAATGAGCAGGATGATTTCGCTCGGCGACAAGGCCCGCTCGGCGAGATATTCGGCCTGCTTGGCGGTCGGTTCGGTCGTGCCGACTTCGATGACCGTGACGATGCCGCTGCCGTCGTCGAGTGTCGGTTCGGATACCCTGGGCCCATCGCTGAATGCCGCACTATCACTGGTTTCCGCGACAGCGTCGGCCACTTGCAAGGCGAGGCGTTGCATATCCAATGCAGCACGTTCCATGGCCAGGGCTTCGCGCTCGGCGGCGACGGCGGCCAGGGCGGCTTCATTGGCGACCCGTTGGCGCTCGGCTTCGGCCGCGTGTGCAGCGTCGACAATCCTGTCTCGCGCGGCTTGTTCTGCGGCGCGCTGTTCAAACTCCATGACGCGGCGGTGCAGTTCGGCGTCCTCGGCTTTCTTTTGCGCTTTGCGTTCCTGCTTGACCCGTTCCGCTTCCGCTTCCAGCGCTTGCCGGGCGACCAACATTTCCTGCATTCTGGCCACCGTCTGACTTTTGGCGGCGTCGGCCTCGCCGAAAAATTCCTTGAAGGAATCATCAATCGGCATTTCTTCCAGCGTTTCCAGTTCAAGAGCGAGCATGCCCGACCCCATCGAGGCGACCCGGCCGGGAATGGCCTTGATGGCTTCGATCTTGGCCACAATGGCGGCAACCCGTGCCCGCTCCATGGCTTCGCGCTCGGCCTTTTCTGCGGCCTTGCGCGATTCTTCTTTTTTAATCTCGGCGTCGATGGGTTCTTCCAGCGCCACCAACAGGGCGGTGATTCTCTTGGCTTCGTCATCGAGCAGCTTGCCGCGTTCGAGAATCGGCGCTTTCAGGTCCACGCGCATCTTTTCCAGGCTGGTGCGATAGCCGCGAATCTCGCTGCGGGCCTGCTTTGCCATGGCCAGGCCAGTGGCGGTGCTGACATTGAACAGCAGGCCACCATAGCGCTCCTTGAGTCCGGCCATGGCGGCTTCGGTGCGGCTATATTCGACAATCGGTGACGTGGTAATTGCTGTTTCGTTGGCGACGCTCGTATTCATTTTGATTAGCCCCAGAAAACGTGGCCGGCAATGCCCCGGCCGATGTTGAGAAACGGGATGTCATCTTCAAAATTGTCGAATGGACCACCGCCAGCGGCGGCCGGCGCGGTTTTGGCGACAGGCGTAGGCGGCGGGCGGGAAGCGATACCGTCGCGCCGTGGTGTGGCTGC
>CAISUK010000214.1 GCA_903888645.1 uncultured Pseudomonadota bacterium
CGAGGGGAGAGGGGAGAATGGGAACCCCTCGCCCCTCGCGGGAGAGGGGCAGGGGAGAGGGGGTTGCATGACAAGCCTAAGTCACCCGGGCGGCAGGATCACAACCCATGACCCGCTGGCTCGCTCTGTCCGCCTTTGTCATCGCCGCCGATCAGGCCACCAAAGTCTGGATCATGTCTGTGTTTCGACTTGGCGAAAGTCTGGCCGTCACGTCCTTCTTCGATCTCGTCTTCGTCTTCAATCCTGGCGCTGCCTTCAGTTTTCTGCGTGATGCCGGTGGCTGGCAACGGTGGTTCTTCCTCGTCCTGGCCTTGCTGGTTTCGGCCTGGATCGTCGCCATGTTGAGAAGGCACGCGCAGGAGACGGCAATGGCCGTTCCTCTGGCCCTGGTGCTGGGTGGCGCCCTTGGCAATGTCATCGACCGCATCCGGCTTGGTGCGGTCGTTGATTTCTTGTCTTTTCACATTGCCGACTATTACTGGCCAGCCTTCAATGTCGCCGATTCGGCGATCAGCCTAGGCGTCGTCTTGCTGCTCTGGCAGCAGTTGCACAGCAATTCACGCCAATGAGCAGCGACATTAGCCATCGCGTTAAGCCCGACAGTCTGGTGACACTCCATTATCGCGTTGCCCTGCAGGACGATACCGAACTGATGAGCACTTTTGCGGCGACGCCGGCGACGCTGCAACTCGGCAATGGCGAGTTGGCGCCGACGCTGGAGTCCTGCCTCGACGGTCTTGTCGTCGGCGAGCGGCATGTCTTTATCCTTGAGCCTGAGCAGGCGTTCGGCGCTCACAACCCCCAGTTATTGCATCGTTTGGCCCGCAGCGCTTTGCCCGCCGACATCGCGCCGGAACTGCATGGCTTGATCGAATTTGTCTCTCCAGACGGCCATCAATATGCAGGATTGGTACGCGAACTGGAAGCTGGCGGTGTGCTGATGGACTTCAATCATCCGCTCGCCGGCAAGTCCATCCGCTTCGAAGTCGAGGTCATTGGCATACTCTAGCGAGCATTCGGCGGAAACCCCTCGGCGTTGGCGCTGGTTTCCCGGCAATGGATCAATGCACCGATGAGATCCTGCGCGCCTGACTTTTGGTCAGGAATTGCTCGAACTCCACCAACGGCAGTGGCCGGCTGAACAGGTAGCCCTGAAAGACATGGCAGCCGTGATGAGCGAGGAATTTGCGCTGCGCCTCGGTTTCGACACCCTCGGCAATCACGTCGAGCTCGAGGCTCATGGCCATGGTGATGATCGTTTGCGCGATGACCGCGTCATTCCTGTTGCTGGAGAGATTGACTATCAATGATCGGTCGATCTTGAGCTGGTCGAGCGGCAATTTGGTGAGGTAGGACAATGACGAATTGCCGGTGCCGAAATCGTCCAGGGAAAAGCTGATGCCCAGCGATTTCAGCGCATGCATTTTCGCCAGTGTGCAGCCGACATCGTCGAGCGCTAGACTCTCGGTCAACTCGAGTTTCAGGCGGGTTGGGTCGGCGCCGGTTTGCGCCAGCACTGCAATCACCTCGGCGACAAAATCCGGCTTGCGGAATTGCCGGGCGCTGATATTGACCGCGAGGCGCAAATCGCGGCAGGCAGGCTGCGCCGACCAGGTCGCGATCTGAGCGCAGGCGGTGGTCAGTACCCAGCGACCGATCGACAGGATCAGGCCGGTTTCCTCTGCCAGCGGAATGAATTCGCCCGGTGGTATCTGGCCGTGCTCCCGATGCATCCAGCGGAGCAATGCCTCGGCGCCAATGAAATGACGAAGACTGTCGATCTGCGGCTGGTAATGCAGACAAAGTTGCTTGCGTTGCAGCGCCAGGCGAATCTTTTCGCTCAGGTGACCGGTCTGGACTGCCGCTTCTTGTGCCTCGCTACTCAGGTCTTCCAGCATCACCACGAACTCGTCGCCACCAAGCCGGGCCGCGGTATCGCCTTTGCGCACACTGTCGCCGATGCGCCGTGCCGCTTCAGTCAATAAGCGATCGCCGATGTCGTGGCCGCGCGTGTCGTTGAGGTCCTTGAAGTTGTCCAGGTCGAGAAAGAGTAGCGCGCCAGCTCTTCCGGAACGCGTGCTGGAAGCCAATGCCTGTCTGAGCCGGTCGATCAGCAGCCGTCGATTGGGCAGATGGGTGAGCGAGTCATAGAACGCCAGCTGCCGGATCTTCTCGGTTGCATCCTTGCGCAGTTCGCTTTCCGCCAGCTTCCGCTCGCTCACGGCGATTACCACCCAGAGCGATTCGCCGGTTTTTTCCTGGAGCAATCCGCCGCTCATTTCCATCCAGATTCGCCGGCCATCCTTGCGCTTGAACTCGCGCTGGGCACGCGCCACACCACCACTCAGTCAGTTGCCCGCTATTCGGCGATCAGGGTTGCTTGGCAGGTTGTATCGTTGCAGTGAGCGGCGACCTCAGCCTTCGCTTGTGCTGCCAGCTCAAATGTTCAGTGCTGCCTCCAGGTCGGTCTCGGTCTGCAATATCCGTAATTGCTCGATCAGTTCGTCGTTTTTTTTTGCGAGTTCTGCAAGGCGTTGCCTGGCTTCGGCAAACCCGCCGTCGAGGCGCAGCGTGACGAGTTCATTGCCGATCCGGTGGGTTTGCTCGTGGAGCAAACCGAGTCTGTGAAAGCCTGCACATTGACCATAGTGCTTGCGACCGTCGCCGCGATACCAGCGACCGACTTTGCAAGCCCGGCTATCCATGATCGGTAGCCCGATCCCGCTCGCCTCGTCTACTTCGGCCTCCAGCCATTGCTCGAGTTGGACGAGCCAGCGCGTGTGCTCGATTTCCGCACTGAGCAGCGGGATATCCTCAATTGCCGGCGTCATGCTGCCATTTGCCCAGGCGGGGTCGGGCCGGAAGCAGCGCAGCCAGACTGGCACGGCAGAGGCCGGCATGGGCCGAGCTATGCCGAAGCCTTGCCCGACATCGCAACCCATCTGGATCAACAAAGCGCCAATTTCCGGTGTTTCGATGCCTTCGGCAACCACGTTGCGGCGAAACGACTTGGTCAGGCCGACAACGCTCTTCACGATGACCATGTCTTCCTCGTTGTCGAGCATGGAACTGACGAAGGACTGGTCGATTTTCAAGGTGTCCACCGGCAAACGGCGCAGATAGGAAAGCGAAGAGTAGCCCGTGCCAAAATCGTCGAGGGCAATCTGGACGCCCAGTTCGCGACAGCGGCTGAAGACCGCACTCGCCTTTTCCAGATCCTCAAGGGCCACGCTCTCAATAATTTCCAGTTCAATGTCATGGCGCTCGATTCGACCGTAATGACTGAGGAGGTCGGCAAGCTCCTCGACAAAGCCGGTCATCAAGAGATGCGGTGCAGAGACATTGATGCTCAGTTTGAGGCCTCGATCAAGGCCGTTGCTCAGCCAGGCGTCGAGTTGCCGCAAACCCTCGGCGATCACCCAGCGGCCCAGAGCCAACTGCACCTCGGTGTTCTCGATCGCCGGCAGGAAGTCCACCGGCAAAAGGATGCCGCGTCGAGGATGTTGCCAGCGAGCCAGTGCCTCGAAACCAAGCACCTTGCCGCGCCGCATGTCGACCTTCGGTTGATAAAAAAGCGCGAATTCGTCGGCAGCAAAACCGCGACGAATCTCTTCGATGTTTTCCAGTTGCGCGCGAGTCCGCTCGTCCTGCAATTTATCGAACATGTGGTAACGGTTACGCCCTGCCTGTTTCGCCGCGTACATCGCCTGATCGGCGTGTCTGAGCAAAGTATCGGCATCCACGCCATCCTTGGGAAACAGCGCGACACCGATGCTGGCACCGAGTGTGGCCGCCTGATCCTTGAGTTGAATCGGCGCCGCTATCGCCTTGAGAATCCGCCCAACGGCCTGCTGGCATTCGAGCGCACTGTCGATGCCGGTCACCAACACCACAAACTCGTCGCCGCCGAGCCGGGCCACGCTGTCCGAACCGCGCATGGTGTCCTTCAAGCGACCGGCAATTTCCACCAGCACCTGGTCTCCGGCGGAATGTCCGAAAGTGTCATTGATAGGCTTGAAGCCGTCGAGGTCGAGATAGCAGATGCCAACAAGGCTGCGCGACCGACCGGCGTGGGCGATCGCCTGGGCAATCCGGTCGGCCAGCAAGACGCGATTGGGTAGCTGCGTCAGGGCATCGAAATGGGCGAGTCTTTCTAGTTTTTCCTGGTGCGCCTTGACCGCCGTGATATCGGAAAAGACGCCGATGTAGCGGCTGATGGCGCCGCTCGAGTCGGCAATCGTCGAGATCGTCAGCCAGGCAGGATAAACTTCGCCGTTCTTGCGCCGATTCCAGTTTTCTCCTTCCCAGAATCCCCGCTCATTGACGCTACGCCAAACGGATTGGTAGAAACCGGGCGCCTGCCGTCCGGAATTCAAGATGCGCGGCGTGTGGCCGAGCACCTCGTCACGATCGTAACCCGTGACGTGGGTGAAGGCCGGATTGACATCGACGATGCGCTTCTTCGCATCGCAAATCATGATCCCGTCGTGGGCGTGGGAAAACACGCCGGCAGCCTGGCGCTGCTGTTCCTCGACGACGACGCGTTCGGAAATGTCGCGCGACGAATAGAACATCACCGGCTTGCCTTCGAGCTCCAGCGGGTAGCCACTGATCTCGACATCGACAATGGAACCGTCCTGGCGCCGGTGACGGGTCTCGAACTGGGCGCGCGCCTGTCCCGCGTGTTGCTGCCTGACTATTTCAACAACATCTTTGTCGCCGAACCGGGCATCCCATTGGGCTACGTTCATGCCGATCATTTCTTCACGACAGTAACCGAGCATTGCGCAGAAGGAATCGCTCAACTCGATGAGGTTGCCGTCGGTGTCGAGAATGTGTATCCCGTCACTGGCGCTGCGCAGCAGTGCCAGGTTCTTTTCGCTTTCCCGGCGCAGTGCTTGCTCGACCTGCTTGCGCAGCGTGACATCGTGAATGATCGAGTACAGCACCGTCTTTCCGCCATGACGGAAAGGGCCAGAGTACACCTCGACCTGACGAATTTCGCCTTTGGCCAGACGATGCGAGAAGAAGAAGTGGTCGCGCCCCTCTTCCCGGGCGAGTTGCATCTCGGCGCGGACTTCTTCCGGCGTCAGGATGTTGATGTCGGAGATTCGCATCGCACGCATTTTTTCCCGGTTGTAACCGTAGAAGCGTTGCGCGGCGGGATTCGCTTCGATGATCCGGCCGCTATCCGGGTCCATCATCAGCATCGCGGCTTTCGCATCCATGAACAGGGCGCTGTAGCGCTCTTCGCTCTCGCGCAGCGCTACTTCGGTGCTGCGGTCGACCAGCACCAGCAGCGCCCGCCCCTGACGCTGCGAGGGGTCGCCCAAGTGGATGACATGCACATCGCAGGGGATGCGCGACCCGGCGTCGGGTTGCACGCCGAGGTGTTCGATGGTTTGCGCTGCGAGGTTGGTTCTGTCGGCCAGCACCGGATAGATTTGGCTGCGGCTGTCGGCGTCGAAGAGCTGCAGCAGGGAGCGGTGCAATAGCCCCTCGCTGCGATCCAGACCGAGAAAACGGCCAGCCTGCAGGTTGGCTTCCAGAATAAAGCCCTGGCTATTGGCAATGAGGGCCGGCAGCGGAAGGTTGTCGAAAAGCGCTCGGTATTTTTCAAGCGTCGAGCTTATCTCGGCTTGGGCACTGCTCAACTCATGATTCTGCGTCTCGAGTTCGATTTGATAGATGCGCAGTTCTTCGACCAGCCGTAACGCTTCTGCGTTGCTGGCAGGCGCCAGCCCCTCCGCCAGCTCGGAGCGGCTGCGATCTACTGCCTGCTCCGACGTATGGCGCAGTTCCTCGATGTTGACCTGGTACTGGCTCATGAGCGCCGCCCTTGAGCGCGCGATGGCGAGCCGGCATGCTGCTGGCAACGGTAGGCCAAGATCGTTCCCTGATGGCCGGAGTTGTCTGCTTTGCGTTCTGTGTTCAACCTGCGGTTACCCGGTTCATTGCGCACCTATGGCGAAGGTTATATTTTGCTACCCTCTACCGGCCGTATGATGCAATATGTATTTTGGGAATGTAATCGGGGAATCCCTGATAGGAAATTGCGAAATCCCTTAGTCCGGTCCTTTATGGAATCGGCCGCGGCGATTGATCTGGCGCTTGCCAGGCCCGCAAAGGCATCCATGGTAGCGGGCTGTTTTCGCAACCCCAGCCTGGCTACAGCGACACGATGCCCTGGCGAACTGCGTAGCGCACCAGCCCGGCGACTTCATGAATGCCGAGGCGCTGCATGATTTGCGAGCGGTAGGTTTCGATGGTCTTGACGCTGAGACCGAGCTCCATGCCAATGTCTTTGGTGCTGCAGCCTTCGGCGATCAGTTTCAGGACCTGATGCTGGCGGCTCGTCAGGGCGTCTGGCGAAACTTCGCTTGAGGTGCGACCGACATAACTGGCGATCACTGTTCGCGAGATTGCCGAAGACAGCCAGGTTTCGCCAGTCATCACGGCATGCAGCGCATGCGTCAGTTCTTCGGGAGCGACGTCCTTCAACATGTAGCCAGCTGCGCCCAGCCGCAGTGCGCGCAGCACATGTTCTTCGCTGGAGTGCATGGAAAGAACGATAACCTTCAGTTCGGCATGGGTTTTCTTGATCTGTGCGAGCGCATCGATCCCGGACAGGCCGGGCATCACCAGGTCAAGAAACAGGACATCGGGGGCAAGCGCGGCCACCAGGCGTATGGCGGCCTCGCCATCGTTCCCTTCGCCGACCACCTCGACCTCGGGAATCTCGCGCAGCAGCGCGGCAATGCCAGCCAATACCAGCTGGTGATCATCAACGAGAACAACGCGTATCGTCATCGCATACTTCCTGACAGTGGAAAGTCGGCGCGAATTTCCGTTCCCTGCCCCGACTTCGAGTTAACTTGCAACCGGCCGCCAGCAGAGGCGACGCGCTCGCGCATGCCGATCAAGCCGAGCGAACGGGTATTGTCCGGCGCCAGCAAATACTTGGCGACGTCAAAACCGACGCCATTGTCGCGCAACTCCAGGGTCAGCAGATTGCCGGTTCGATACAGACTGACTTCGATTGTGGTCGCCCGCGCGTGCTTCATGATGTTGTTCAAGGCTTCCTGGGCGACTCTGAAGCAGCAGAGTTCAAGGTCCGCCGGAAAGCGTTCTTCGTCCAGATTTCCTGCGAGGATGTAGGGCAGCCCGGTGGGCCGGATGACCTTGTCGAGGTACCAGCGCAGCGATGGCATCAGGCCCAGATCGTCGAGTTGTGCAGGTCGCAACCGGTAGGCGATACCACGCACCGTTTCCATCAGGGTCTGGGTTGCCTCGGTGGCGTCGCGCAGGCAGTCAAGCGTCATCGATTTGGCGCCCTTGCCCTGGGCGCGCTGCAGCGTCAGTTTGAGCGCCGTCAGCGATTGGCCAATTTCGTCGTGAAGCTCGCGCGACAGCCGCGCGCGTTCGTCTTCCTGGGCTTTCAGCGTCTGTTTTGCCAAAGCCTCCAACTGCCGTCGCTGACGTTCTGAGAGGTCTTCCAGATGGGCAATGCAGTAAAGCGGTGTACCGGTACTGTCCGAAATCGCCGAGATGGAGTTCGCCGCCAGATAGAAATGTCCGTCTTTATGCGCATACTCCTGCTGCGCCGAAAATTCGCTGATTTCTCCGCAGGCAATCCTGCGAAACAATTCGCTTTCTTCTGCCGCGGCGTCGGGCCGCAACATCAGGTCGCCGAAGCGATGGCCAACGATCTCTTCTTCCGTGTACCCGGACATGCGGCAGAAGGCCGCGTTTGCCTTGAAGACATACCCGTCGAGATTGCACAGTACGATGCCGACTGGCGATCGCGCGAAGGCCTGGCGAAATCGCTCCTCGTTCTCATGCAGCGTGGCCAGGGTGCGATAGCGCTCGGTAATGTCGGTAAATGTCGCTACGACAGCTTTCGGGGTCGGCGCGTTTGAGGCGAAGATCGGTTGGGAATTGACGTTGATCAAGCGCGAGCCCAGCCTGGGTGCGTCGATTGCCATGACTTGATTGCGCATCGCCTGACCGGTGCGCAGCGTGACCATCGACGGATGCTGGTCGCCCGGAAAGGGCGAGCCATCTTCATGCGTTGCCTGCCAGCGCGGATCCAGCGAAACTCTGCCGAGCAGCTCATCCCGGCTGAGACCCAGGATCGATTCGGCGGCCAGATTGGCATCGGTGATCTTCCCGTCCTCGCTTTGCAGCACCAAGCCTTCAGCCATGGCGTCGAAAACGCTGCGGAGTCGCGCTTCGCTGAAGCGGAGCGTCTGCTCTTGCTGCACGAGTTGGGTGACATCCTGCGCCGTGCCGACGAATCTGAGCGCCGCGCGGTCGGCCGCGAAATGCGGTTCGCCGAGAACGTGAACATATTTCGTTTCACCGCCCGGCATGTTCACGCGATGCGTCAGATCGAATGCCGAGCGACTGTTCAGTGCGTTCGCATAGGACTGTGCGGTCGCCGATCGATCGTCCGGATGTATCGTCACCGACAAGCTTTCCGGGGTGGGCGTAGCGCTTTGCCGTGCGAGGCCATAGATACGATACATTTCGTCGGACCAAAGGACGGTATCAGCGGCAAGATCGTGCTCCCAGTTACCGACGCGGGCGATGCGCTGTGCATTTTTCAACTGCGCCTCGCTGCCCGCCAGGGCGACTTCGGCTTGCTTCCTTTCGCTGATGTCGCGCGCCGAATAGAACATCACCGGCTTGCCATCGAGTTCCAGTGGAATGCCGCTGACTTCCACATCGAAGATGCTGCCGTCCTTGCGCCGATGGCGTGTTTCGAACTGGGTGCGAACCTGCTGCGCGTAATGCTGGGAAATTCCCGGGGCAAAATTCTCGCTGGGGAATTGGGCATCCCATTGCGATACTTTCATCGCGATGATTTCGGCGCGTTGGTAGCCGAGCATGGTGCAGAACGAATCGCTGACGTCGACGACGTTGCCGGCGAGGTCGAGGATGTGAATGCCGTCGCTGGCGTTGCGCAAGAGCGCCTGGTTCTTCGCGCTTTCCTGTTCGATACGCTTTTCCGCCAACTTGCCTGCGGTGACATTTTCGTGAGCGACCACCACTCCTTCGCAGGGCGCGTTGAGCGCGTACACCCGCATGCGGAACCAACGCTGTTCGCTGGGGGAATCGCAAGGATAGTCCAGGATGAACTGGTCCAGTCGCTTGTCCAGAACGGCTTTGATGCCGACCCAGGCTGCCCCGGCCTCCGTGCCGCTGGGTTGCCCCGTCGCGGCGGAGCAGATGTTTTGGTAGTTCAAACCGACTGAGCCAGCGGCAAATTCGGAGGCGCCGTTGGCTTCGGCAAATCGCCGCCAGGAATTGTTGACCGTGACGATGACGCCCTGGCTATCAAGAACGCATACGTGCGCCGGGTTCGAATCGAGAATGGTCTGGCTGAACACCTCGCGTTCGCGCAATGCCTCGATTTCGACCAATGCCCCCAGGTCCGCCGCCGAATCCAGTTCCTCCGCCGACCAGGCTGGCGCTTGGCCACGAACCTCCTGCAGGAATTTTGCAAACGACTTGCGCGGCGAAACGCGCCCGCTGGCATCGGCGACGTGGGCCTGGTTGGGGTCGCCGCCCCAGTGCAGCGAATAATGTTGCTCGCGCCGAAACCAGATCATGGTGATGGCCGGCTTGTTGGGCACCGCGACAAACAAGCCGCCGGCCACGCCGTCGCCCGTGTCGGTAACGCCAAGGTCGCGGCTCAGGGCATGCGAAGCGTAGAAGGTCGGGTTCCGCCCGCTGCCGCCACGGCGTTGCTGGAGTTCCCGAATTCGGCCTGGCTCAGGGGTGATTCCTGCAGTATGGATTTCATCGTCGATCACCAGGGCAAATCCGTCGGCGTCGACGACGCCAAGCAATTCCTTGCCGCCGCCCGCGCGCATGAGTGTCCTGAAGTCGAATCCACGCAGCATTTCGATCAGCTGCCGGCGCCGCGCCTTCAACAGATCTTCCCGTTCCCGCCGCTGGCGGAGTTGTGCTTCCGTAAGCAGTGCGGCGATGTCTTCGCACAGCCAGCCAAGTGCGTCGCGCGCCGCCGGGCCGAAAACTTTGGGCGTGTCTTTGTTTTGACAGGAGATCAGCCCCCACAGGCGGCCGTCGACGATCAGCGACCCGACCAGCGTGGCGCGCACTTCCATGTTCTTCAGGTACTCGATGTGCAGCGGCGAAACGCTGCGCAGACTCGACCGGCCCAGGTCGAAGGTCCGCCCGTCAGCGCGCGCAATCAGCGCCGACGGCGCGTACAGCGCGTCGGGGATTTGGCGAACGCCACTGGACTGGAAAAGCTCGCGCGCCTGCCGGGGAATATCGCTGGCCGGATAGCGCAGGCCGAGATAGGGTTCGACGCCGTCAGCACAGGCTTCGGCAATAACTTCCCCGTTCCAGGCTTCATCGAAGCGATAAATCATGACCCGGTCGAAGCCGGCGATTCGGCGAAACAGGACCGCTGCCTGGTGCGTGACGGTCGCGATATCGCTCAGCCGGCGCAGCGCCGCAAGGCCGTTTCTGCCTGCGTAAATCATTTCGCGCAGGGCGACGGAGTCTTGCGCTTCGGCCTCGATATCGACGACTATTTGTCCAGCCTGGTTGCGGTGGGCGCGGGCGGCGAGCGACTGGCCGTCGAACGTCAGCGGGATCAGCGGCTGCACGCCATCCGCTTGGGCGCTGCGGAGGGCCGCTGCCGCCACCCGGCCAACAATGCTGGCGGCGCTCTGGCCGAGTAGGTTTTCGGCGGACAGGCCCAGCAGTGCCTTGCAGGAATCGCTGGCCGCCTCGATCACGTCGGATTCCGCCGCCAGCACCAGCAGTGCGCCATGCGGCTGCACGGCTCCAGGGTAGCGGATCGGTTCCAACTCGCAATTAGTGGTGTCAACAAGGTTCATGGTGCTGGCCGCGATGAATGCTAGGTGGAGCTTGCCGCCGTCGTCGATTCCAATGCGGGATCGACATCGTGGTGGCGATGGGCA
This sequence comes from uncultured Pseudomonadota bacterium, assembly GCA_903888645.1. Taxonomy (GTDB): domain Bacteria; phylum Pseudomonadota; class Gammaproteobacteria; order Burkholderiales; family Rhodocyclaceae; genus CAISUK01. The sequence goes on from CAISUK010000214.1 coordinate 10,962, forward strand.
TTGCGCAGAAACGCCCTGAGCCGTGACGGCGAAACCGGCTTGTGGCGCAGCGCAAAGCCGCTTTGCGTGGCGAAGCGCAGACGCTCCGGCGCCGTGTCGCCGGTAACGATCATGGCGGGTATCGTCTCGCCCCATGCCGCATGAATGCGGCGGATGGCGTCGTCGCCGGTTTGATTTTCGCGCAGACGATAATCGGCAACAATCGCCACCGGTGGCTCGGTCAGCGCTGCCAGTGTCTCGTCAGCCGCGGCGGTAGCCAATACGCGATAACCCCAGCCTTCGAGCAGCGCCGTCATGGCCTCGCGAACGGCGGCCTCGTCGTCGATGACCACGACCAGCGCGCTCGGCAGCGCCGGGTCAGTCAATGTCATGTCGGGTTGGAAGGCCGGTGCCAGCGAGGCGCGATTGCCGGCTGCCACGGTCAATGTAAAAGTCGTGCCCTGTCCCGGCGTCGAGATCAGCCCGATCGGATGACCGATCAATCTGCATAGTCGGTCGACGATCGCCAGGCCGAGGCCCAGCCCATCGTTGCGATTGCGTTCGGGGTTATGCAACTGGACAAACTCGCCAAAAATTTCCCGCTGGTGCTCGGGCGCAATGCCGATCCCGGTATCCGTTATGGCAATGCAGTTGCCACCATCGACGGCTTCGCAGGTCACCACGATCTGCCCCTGGTCGGTGTAGCGGATGGCGTTGCTCAACAGGTTGCGCAAGATCGTATCGAGCAGGGTGGGGTCGCTGCGCACCACCGCATCGCTGTGCGCACAGTGCCAGGCCAGCCCCTTGGCGGCCGCTTGCGGCTGATATTCGAGGGCGAGTTGCGCCAGCAACGGCGCCAGTGCCAGGTCGACCACCCGTGGCTGGACAATGCCCGCGTCCAGTTTCGAGATGTCCAGGAGCGCGTTGAAGAGCCCTTCCAGCGCCGCGACACTGCGGTTGATGTGTTCCACCAGTACGCGGCTGTCAGGCGAGTCGACACGGTTTTCGAGCGCGGCAACGAACAAGCCAAGTGCATGCAACGGCTGCCGCAAGTCATGACTCGCGGCAGCGAGAAACTTGGATTTGGCGACGTTGGCTTCTTCGGCACTTTGTCTGGCGTCTTCGGCTGACAAGCGGGCGCTTTCGGCGAGTTCCATTTGTTGGCGCAACTGCTCGACAAGTTCAGTATTCTCGAATTTCAGGCGGTAGACCTCACGCACCGACTGCGACTGCTTCAGCGCAACGCGCATCAGAATGACGAGGTACATGAACATCAGCACGGCCAGGCCGACGTAGGCCGATTTGCCCTCGAGCAGGAGGCGCAGCGCACTGAGGACAATGGCCGGCACCGCAAAGGCGAAAAAAGACGGCAGCCAGTAGGCGGTGGCGATGATCGAGCCGGCGGCCAAGCCAACGATGCTGACATAAAGAAAGACCTGCGCCGCAACCGCTCCGGGGGTAAAGAAGGCAATCCCGGCGAAACCCCAGGAGAGCCCTGAAACAAGCGACGTCGCCGTGAAATAGTGCGCCCAGCGCAGCCCGTCGCCGCGCTGCGGCTGGCGTTTCGCGTAAGCGCGGGCGAGGCCGAAACGCGCCACGGTAATAGCCAATGTCATGCCAAGCCAGGCGATCAGCATGCCGCGATCGACCGCTCCCCACATGACCACACCGACCACCAGCGGCATGACGACGAGGTTGGCCAGTATGCTCGGCAGGCTGCCGTACATCTGGCCGATGGCTTCGTCGCGGATCCGTTCCTCGCGATCGGCGTGAGTCAGTGCCGCCGCCGCTGCTAATGGAGATTCAGTGTCTGGCAACTGCAACGCGTGCATCGGTCGGCTCGCCTGTCTGTCCGGCATCAGGAGAGACGAAAGCTACCAGAAACCGCGCATCGATGGAGACCAAGGCGAGCACGCGCTTGCAACTTCTGTCGCTCTGGCAGAATTGCCGGCCCGTGGCGGCGGTGCCGGTCCTGCCCATGGTCCAGCGTGGATTCCACGCCTTCGGCATATATTCGTTGCGAACCGTACCCGATTTTTTCAGAGGCTTGTGATGCCACGATAGCGAGCGTAGCGGGGAGGATGTCCGGTGAACGTACTCGGCCAGGACCGGTCATCGGAGATTCGACTCCATACCGGAAGATCGATCAGGATGGTTTCTCCTAAGCCGACAGTGAATCGGGGCCACCGATTTCTTCTGCCAAAATTTCGGCACTGCAGCGGAAGCCGTCGTTCACGGTGGCCCCCGAATTCATTCGCAGATTCTAGCGAAGCTCAACTTCCAACTGGGACAGTGGCAGGCCAAAGGCACCGGTCCAGCATTCTCGCGGCTTAACCGGACAAGCGTCTGTCCAAGTGCCGGTGCTGACAACGTCGCCTTGCACCAGATCAGGGGCCTTCGGACATTGGCGAAGCTCCCCTAGAAAGTGGTGTAGGGCCCGAAGCGGGCTGTCCAGCACGTTGACCCCGCAGCCTTTGTCCGCGATCTGATCACCCTTCATCAGGGTGACCTGAGTTGCGGCCAGAAGATTATTGAGTTCTCTGGCGCTGGTTGCTATGGCGCCCATCGGAACCCTGCGACCGACCAACAGATGAGCATGCAGACCACCGTCCGCGACGGAATCGGATGCCTTGAACTTCCAGTCCGGCAAATGCGACTGAACGATCTCGAAGGCGGGTGCGACCCACTCAATGGCATTGAACAGATCATCAAGCGATGCGTCGGGTGCAGGTGTTGATTTCATGCCGAATACTGTCTCTGGTTCGATGCGTGGTTGACAGGTGCTCGCGAGTGAAATCGTGCCGTGGCCATCACAGAATGACAAGGTAGTGTCATA
>CAISUK010000215.1 GCA_903888645.1 uncultured Pseudomonadota bacterium
CGGATGTTTTCCGCTTGAATTTCGTCGGCTGCTTTCGCGCAAGCCTGTGCCAGTTGTGCTCCTTGGATCGCCATAAGTTTCCCTCGCGGGGTGGCCACTTTAATCGGCGCGACCGCCAGGGCAACAAAATTTATCCTGCGGCGCGGCACGTCCTGTCTGGACATGCCGGGATCGGCAGGACAAAGTGCGCCGACACCATGCGAATTGCGGACCACTCCCCCGGCCGAAAGGTGCTGTTAGACACGCTGTTTGCGCTGCCAAGGTTCATGCCGCCGCCGACCCACGATCCCCGAGCGAGCCGGGACCACCAACCTGCCGGGTCATGACATTGCTGCGCAATTTCACCAGGGCGGTACAGAACACGCGGAAGTTCTTTTCTGCCGAGCACGTCCGCCTGCTGCCATGCGTCGGCACGCTGCAACGCTACAACCCGACGAAATTCCTGTACGATGCGCGGGCGGCGGCCAACGTGACGATGCTGGCGCTGCCGCAAGCCATTGCGCATGCGACCATTGCCGGGCTACCCTCGTTTACGGCATCCTCTGCTCGGTGATTGCGGCGCTGGTGGCACCTTTGTTCGCAGGCTCACGCTACACGATTCTGGGCACCACCAATGCCACCGCCTTCATGCTGTTCAGCTTTTTCTCGGTCAATCCAGCACTCAGCGGGCGGGCCTGCGAACTGGTGATGCTGCTGACATTGCTGGTTGGGCTCATTGCGGTGGCCGGAGCCATGTTGCGGGTGGCTGATTTGCTCCAATATGTGTCGCGCAGCGTGCTGGTGGGCTACATCGCCGGCGCGGCGACGCTCATCATGACCAACCAGCTCATCCCGATGCTGGGTCTGGACAAGTTCGTCGATGCGCACGCCGCCACCAGTTTCGCGAGCCTGCTCATCGCCTTGGTCAAAGCGCTCCCCCATGCGGACTGGGTCGCCACGGTCATCGGCGGGACGACGCTGGCCGGGTACGCCGCGATGCGCAAGTGGCGGCCCAAGTGGCCCGCTTTCGCACTGTCAGTGCTGTTGTCCTCAGCGCTGTTTGGTCCGCTCATCCGCTTTGGTATCCCGCCCTTCGCCCACGCGGAAACCTTTGTCACCTTTGGCTTCGCCGATCTCGCACCCAAACTGCCGCGGCTCTTCCACCCGGGGGTTTTCGACGACATTTCCACCTTGTTCGGAGTGGCACTGGCCATCGCCTTCCTCGCCTCCTTGGAAAATACCCTCATGTCCAAAACCCTCGCCGCTCGCACCGAGGAGCGCGCCGACGTCAATCAGGATATGTTCAGCGTCGGCATGGCCAATCTCGCCAGCGCGCTAGGCGGCGGCATGCCTGCCTCCGGCTCGCTCAACCGCTCGATGCTCAATCATGAGTCCGGTGCCGTCACTCGCTTTGCCTCGATGTTCTGCGGGTTTTATACCCTGGTTTTCGCACTGTTGATCGCGGCTTCGGTGGGTTGGGGCGTGCCGCTGATTGACTACCTGCCGCGGGCTGGCCTCGCCGCGCTCATCATTGGCCAGTCGTGCTCGTTGTTCAACGCCCGCCACCTCAAAATTTGCCTGCGTTCGACCGGCGACGATGCCAGCGTGCTGGTCATCACCTTCCTCGCCACCTTGCTGGCACCGCTGCATGTGGCAATTTTTGTCGGGGTGGCGATTTCCATCACCTTGTTCCTGCGCAAGGCCAGCCGGCCCTACCTCATCGAATATGAATTCAACGAGACCGGCGAACTGCGCGAAATGGGCGAAAAACGTCAGCGCCCGATCC
>CAISUK010000216.1 GCA_903888645.1 uncultured Pseudomonadota bacterium
GCTGATGTCATCGACAACATCAGATCACACTGATCCACTGTCAAGGTCGGATCTTGGGCGATCGGAGATTGGCATCGACTCGATTTTACTAAGGGTCGCAATGACGTGCGAGGTTGGCTTGGTTCAAATGGGTAAGGCAAGTTCGTGACGATTTGAGGAAAGCCTATGGCGCATTGAAGCGAATGGGTCCAGGGGCGTATCTGCCCCCGGCATGAGCGACTATTTTTTCTTTGCGGCTTTCTTGCCAGCAACGGCTGCTTTGAAAGTTGCCCCCGCGGTGAACTTCGGCACAGTCTTCGCCGCAATCTTGATGGCGGCACCGGTCTGCGGATTCTTGCCGGTTCGTGCGGCCCGTTTGGCGGGCTTGAATGTGCCGAAACCGACCAGCGTGACGGAGTCTCCCTTGGCGACGCCCTTGGTGATGGCGGCGATCACAGCATCGAGGACATTGCCAGCAGCAGCCTTGCTGATGTCCGCGTCCTTGGCGGTAATTTCGATCAATTCGGATTTGTTCATGTGGTCTCCATGATTGAGTTTTAGGTGGCCAATATGGCAAACGGATTGTAATGGAAAATCTCCGCGGCCCTCTGCAAACTCCGCTGCCGGCGCATATCCGAGGTCGCAAGATCGCATGTGGCCTGTTTGATCTGGAGTAAGCCGGTGCTGCCGATAGCGCAGCACCGGACGTTCCACTTGTTGTGTGCTCCCTGGCAGCAGTACCAAGGAGTTCCTGCCTCAAGAGTCACCGCGAAGAAGTCAGCCCCAGACGCGCGGCTCGATTGTCGCGCCACGCATGAAGGCGACGTAGGCGCCTGCTTGGCCAAAGTCCCTGAAACCGGCAACGATTTCGTCGCCCCGGCAAACGTCCCATGGTCGCTCAACATTGGCCGTGGCACTGATGCTTAAATCAGCTTCCCGGTAGCTGGCATGACGAAACAAGACATCACCGGACTCCCAGTCCACGATGGCCAGAATGCATGCGCATAAAATGGCGCTCCCGCCATGTGCACCAGGCTCGATCAGCAGCGGGACTTTCAGCGTCCCGCCCGAACAGCCGATCCGGCCGACGACATCGTGCTCTTCAAGCCACGGCTCACCGCTTCGGGTGTCGCCAAGGACCAAGCGAACCTTGCGACCGCGGGTGCGACAGGATTCGAGCACCTTGGCAACCTTGGTATCGGTGTCCGGATCGAAGTAGGTTGAGCACGTCAGGTGCGACTGACCCCAGGCTTGGACGGCATCGCAGTATTTCTTGTAACCGGCGAGGGTTGCATAGTCCCCGTCCGTAAATGCCAGGTCGGATCGGCCCAATTTTGCGGCAATCTGATTGGCATGATCACGGGCGTTGGCAAAACCGAAGCAGGAGTAACCCTCACCGCAATCGATCACGTAAAGCTGTTGATCTGTATTGATGCTGACTTGGTTCATCTCGGGTTCCTTTAGAAAACCCGTGCAGCCCAACCCCGCAGGGTGAACTCCACGGGGGTTTTGGGTGACCGGTTGTCCAGAAAGGCGACAACCGGCAAAACGATCGCGATTCAGGCCGCCAGTGCGACAGGCTCAAATCGCTGCTCCTGTGTGGTTCTTTCGGCTGCAACTAAAACCTGATCGGCCACCAGATGGCGCAGTTTCGAAACCAGAGCGTCGGCATGATCCCGATCATCCGGGTCCAATGAGGGGCGCATCTGCAGGACTCTCGAACTCATACGGCGAAGCTCCTGGACGCAGGCGCGTTCGGCATCGACTTCGATGGCGTTCAGAATTTCAGTCACGGTATTCACAAGAAGATTCCTTTCATTGCCAAGAGAAGGGGCAGACCTGGCTGAGCAAATCTGCGGAGAAGGGGGCCGCCACGCCGAGGGCGTGGCGGGTAGGTACATGCCTCATTCGCGCCGCCATGCTGGCGCGCGAGGACTGTCAATGAGGATTGGTTCGCGATGAGGCTAACCGCCGCCCGCACCACGCCGAAAATCGGACTCAAATGGCCGGCGATCTGTACGCGATGGCTTGGGCCACCGCACTACGAGCCGGGTCGCTGTTACCCCGGAAACGCTCTTGGTCAGGCGGCAACGCGTGATGGCTTTGTGTCAGGTTTTCCGCTGGGCTCGCTGGGTGCACCCGCTATTCTCTCGGGCTGGGCGATGTGCTGAGCAAATTCGGCGATGGCCGTCGCGAATTCGTCGTCTTTGCCGAGTCGGCGAACCTGAACCAGGGCGGGTTCCTTGACGACTTCGGGGAGACATTCGACGGCGATGTGGCCGCCTTGACGCAGGCCCTGGTGCAAACTCTGCATTGGCCGAACAAACATGCCGTGGCACAACCAGCGGACGAACTGACCGATCCGTTTATGGCGTGCTTGGCTGGCCTTCTGCTGGCGCAGAGACTCCTTGCAGCGCAGGTATAGCGCCAGATGCGTGCGTTTCATTTCTGGATCAGACTCGAGTTGGGCGATGACTTCTGTCGCGATGGCGACATCACGTCCGACGCGCTGGTAAAAACCGACCCAGGCGCGCTCTTCTTCGGTTTCTATGCTTGAACGCCGACGCTGTTGTCGGGATTTTTCTTGGGACATGGTGTTTTCTCCGAAGATGAATGGCGGGAACACCTGTCCCCAGATGGGAAGTGGTGAATTCCCCATGGGGTTGCAAGACAATGTGGCGCCGCTAAACTCAATGGTCAAAACCAAGGAAAGCGCACACACCATGATTCAAGCGGGCGAAGCACTACGGTTCACGCCCAACGAAATCGATGTCTTCCGAAAACTCGGTATCGATTTCGCCGGGGCGCGAACGCGGGACGATATCGAACAGGCATTGACCCGATGGGCCGATACCTTGAACGATGAGCGTCCCGAACTGCTGGACAAGATTGCAATGGCAATGGCAAAAACCAAGGGCATCAAGCTGCCCGCGCGTTTAGCGCAGGTTTGCTGATGCGTCCCCTGCCATTGTCTTCGGCAATCTTGATCCAGCGGTCGGCTATCCGGTCCAGATAGACCAGATCGTCGACCTCAATCTCGCCGGCCGCTCTCAGGCGGGCGATCATCTCCTTGACCAGGGACGGATCATCCTTGGCCAACTGGATCACGGTGGCGGCAACGCGCCTGCGATAGAGGCTGACCAGCATGATCAGACTCCCACCGCGTAAGACTCGGAGGTGCCGCCTGACCGCCCGGAGGGGGAGGGCAGCGACCTCAACAGCGCCGGTATCGTTGGTGTGCGGACGGAAACGATCCGGGCACGCCCGGAACCCCCCAACAGCACGCCGACCAGGCGCGACTCATTTGCCACAAGGATGGCGAACATGGTGTTCTCCTTCAGGAAAGAAAGGGAACACCCTTCCCTAGCGGGGAACTTGGGGTTCCCCGTTCGGGATACTCGGCCGCGAAAGGCCGAGCGACTCAGCGACATGCCAGACGGCAAGCGCAAAATGAAGGCCCACGCTCCTTGCGAAACGGGGCCTTCGCTCGATGCCGATCGACCGGAAGGTCTGCGGCATGACATTGCGTTCAGCCAGTCGGCTGAACAAGACACACGACCACTAATCCGGTCGGACCCGACCGTGGCCGGGACTCCAGAAGGCAGGTAACGACTGCGCCGCCAGCAGGGCTGGACTTCAGGGCGACCGAGATCGCCGATGAAGGCTGTGCGGACACGATGTCCACAGAAAGCAGGCTCAGTATCGCGTTGTTGCTATTCGAGGATCAAGTGCGCCGAACGATTTGCCACCCGCAAGCGCCGGAACGTTCCGGCGATCTGGTCAAATTGCGCAATACTGGGCGGAGATTGAGGCTGGGAACGTCGGCAAGCGCGTTGGCGCTGCCGGGCAGTGGAACAACAGAATTGCCTGGCCCTGCAATTCAACACAGCGGCAGGCTGGATTCCTATCCGAGTCTTGCTGTCACCCGGGACAGCAACTCACGGACAGCTGGTCGGCCATTCCAGCTGCTCGTTTGCCGAACCGTCGCGCTCAGGATCGAGACGGTTACCTGTCGTTCGAAGGTTGAATGGCGCGGCATCAGCTCAACCCTCTTGCTCGTCGGGGTACTCTGCTTGCGGAATTACCACCCAGCCATCACGAGTGATGCCTGCCCCAATGCGGATACTCTTGCTTTCAGTTGCTGCCCAATGACCACCCCGGTGCAATACAGCGCGAATCACCGACTTCCGTGGATGATTTTCATCCGCCTTCGCGGAACTGCATATGGCATTCCAAGTATGCTTGTCCGGCATGCTGGCCAACCGTGGGCCAACCAGTTGGTCCAGAATCTCAGTCGAGACATTGTGCCGCCCGCCATGGTGAGGCACCTGGAAATACCGAATGCCTGGCAACGCCAGTCCCGCAAAAGGCGCGTAGTCGATTACCTCCTGCAGCGATTCGCGTCCGGCATCGCCAGTAAGCATGATGCGATGGCCGTTCAAGACGGCCGACTGCACCACGCTCATTTCATTTTCACGACTGGTCGGTTCAGGCGGAAAATACTCCTCGCCCCACAGGGACTTGATGTAGGCGGTCGCGGCCTTCACTACCCGCAATATGCTGCTCAGCGCGCTGTCCAAAGCACTTTCTTCAACAGTCTCCGGTGTCTTCGCGGAGTCCACAATCAGGTCGAAATAGCGCCCTATGGTTGGCGCCATCACCATGAAGGGACCGATGCTCTGACCCTGAAGAGGGGCATAGATTGGAATTCCCTTTTCTACCGCCAGATCCTCAAGAATTGCCGTGGCGTCGTAGATGGAGCGCAACTTCCACCTCAGCGCTTCAACTGATTCATAGTTCTCGAATCGATCGATCAACTGGTCCGCGTATATCCACGGCCTGTTGATCCAAAGATTTCTGACCGTGCATTGCTCCAGGACTTTTCGCAGCCCATTTGCGTGGTCGCGGTCAGGGTGCGTGAGGATTACATGGTCAATGACAGTTGTTCCATAGTGGGTCTTCAGGTACTTGACAATCTGATCTCCAGTATCCAGATATCCACCGTCAACGACGTGTAGCGCCTCCATATTTTGACCCTCTGCACTTTACTGATCCAGGGCTTGCCGCAGGCTTGAGCTTGGTAGTTTCGCTAGCATTGCTTTCCGCTTGGATGCTGTATTTCGATCAGGATGCGGTCAGACGGATGGGATTCGTCTATGCAGAACGCCTGTTTGAGTGCTTGCCGTCATTGCCTTCGTCGGTCCCACGGAAAAGAACACCAAAGCCGACTGCAGATTAAGATTACATCCAATCGGCAAGCGCACTGAGGCTCTCGACGACTGTTTTCATCTAGCCAAAGTTCCAGAGCGATTTCGGGCGAACGGCAGTTGACTGAAATATTTCAGACCGAATGAAGCCAAAGACGCAACGTCAGCTGTGGCCGACCTGGACTCATTGAGCTTCCGTTAGGAATCTGGAAAAACCGAGCAGGTCTCATGCGCCCCTCAGATAGAATCCGCATGGGTTCGGCGTAGTAATCGAGCAGCCGTTCCCGATGATTGGGGTCAAGGTTCGGTGAGGGCATCGGGGGCGCAAATTATTCTCTAATGATAACCATCAAAGAGGTCCGGTGAGAGCCTGTCAAAGATCACTCAAGCACTCGTTTCCATAATACTTGGCCACCGTGTCGCGCTGCCGGGTCAGCGAACACAAGGCACAAAATTTGGTTTTGGTGAAGAAGAACGTACCGAAAAGCAGCCCCTAGCTCGCCAACAGTTGCAGCCACTTGCAGTCCAGCGCATCCGACTTGCGCCCGGGACCGTTCTTCACATGCCGGGCATTTATCAGAAAACAAACGACTAGCCTAAATACGCACCTGCCGCGCGAATCCTGGAATGCCCGGCCAATTCCGATACGGTGAGTCTAGCCGCACGATTGACGTCCGATGGTAACGGCCCACCACCGCGCACCGGCGGTAGCGCCCCCGACAGTTCACCGAAATATCCGATCATCACCTCATGGCGTAAGCCGTGCCCTGTTACGCCCTTGTCCCGGAACGTGATGCCGAACTTTGTTAGCACATAGTCATAGCGCCGCATGTTTTGTTTCAGGCTCCGGTTCGGATTGCCCATGTGCGCATCCTGACTCGAGACCAGCTGCTGCGCAGTCTCGACCGCTGCTACGCGGGCAGGCCTGTCCAGTGGTATGTGGCGTACCCGGCCGCCTTTGCCCTTGATGCGCACATATCGATCCGCCTCCTTCTTCTCCAGCGGCAGGCCGGTCTCCTCGAAGGGAACCACGCTCTGAAAGGGGCGGAACTGTACCGACTCCTTGCGCCGTAGCCCCATTGCCGCGCTCAGTTGCAACGATGCTCCGACGTAGCAATCATATTCGCTCACTTTGGCAATCAGCGCATCAATGTCAATGCCATGGGCGGCCCAGCCTTTGTCGCGCTGCGCATACTCGTGCCGCTCGTACTCCTCGAGGGTCAATCCATAGAAATCGGGTCCGCGCACGAATCCGTGCTTGCCCATCCACATCGCCAGTCCGCGCAGGAAGCTCAGGTAGGTCTGGATGGTCGCTGGCGCAAGTTGTTCCTGCCGCCAGACTTGCACCATCGCCCGGATATGCTTGTGACCAAGATTGCGCGGGTCCGGCACCGTCTTGAATTTGGCTTTGACGTGGAGGTCACGAAAAAACCGTCGCAGGAATTGCGCCCGCTCATGTCGCGTCTTGTGCGAAACCGTTTTTTCCAGTGCAGTATGCAAGGTGTTGAAAAGGGCGATCAAGACTTCCAGCACCTTGAATGGTGACGCCTTCCCGGGTGTGTAGAGCGCCAGGATTTCCTTGGGCGACTTGCCGGCCCAGTTCTGCCGGCGAATCGGTTGTTGCGAACTCAACCGTCCTGGACTGCCCGGTTCCTGAATCCGACGGCGTGAAGTTTGCGATGAGTGGCGAAGCGAATTGCGAGAGTTTGCATCAGACATGGTCATGACTCCGAAGTTGGCTGCCCGCCGCCCGAACGGTAGGCACGTGTTATCCGTAAACGTGGAATCCATGGTTACCCAGGCAGGACGGATTCCGTCTATCCAGCCGTTAAGTGGTCAAAAATTTCGGTGCCGCACGCGACCACGGCGTCGCGGCACCTTCCCAAGGATTTGTCGATCCGCATAGTTGTGCAGACCAACTCGGTCAGTCTTAAAAACGAAACGGGGTGATCCGGTCCCTTCATGCATTTCGGCAATCATGGTGTTTGTAATGTCAGCGAGCCTCTCGGACCTGCATGGCATCGACGACGAGGTCAAGCCTCGCGCCTACTGTTGGATCAGTTCTGGTGTCGTAGCGCCAGCCACTCGCATGGGTCCGCCCCTGACCGAATGTCCAGGGCAGTGTCGAGTTGATGAGCGAAGACGCGCGGGGAGCCCCAAAGGGGCAAGCACAGCCGCGCGCTGCAAACAGCGCGTGCTCAAGGGATGGCGGAAACAGGGGCGCGGTATCAGGTACCGGCCAGGTGCTCAATGGTCATGGCGCGCTTCGAGGAGCGCCCAGCGCCGAACGCTGGTCTAGCCATGGCGACATTCACTACGAAAAAGTCTTCGGCGTTGGCACCTCGAGGGTGACAGCACTGCCGGTCTCATGGGATGACGACCGGTGCTGCAAGGGCAGGTAACGACTGCGACGCCTTTTGCTCCACGAGGAGCAAGGTCAGGACGGCCTTCGGGAAAGCGTAGTTGACGCCAGATGGGGTAGGGCGGTCAAGCCGTCATGGCGCAAGCGCAGCGATTTGCCGGGGTTTGCGGGTGGCACTTGCTGACCCGAAAGATTGCGGTAAGGCGCATTTATCGTCACAAACTCAGCAATAGCGAGTCGGCAAGGGGGCTTGACGGGAGAAAGAACGGCCTCTGGCTTCTACCGCGATGACTTGAGGCGATTTCGTCGTGTCGAGCTCAAGAAGCGCCGATCTGGCGCAGGGGGTTGCAGTCTGACATTCCAGTGAGATTGTGGTGACACACACACGACGACCTCATTGGAATGTCGATTTCAAGTGTCACTGAGCTAGCAGCGCAGTGACAGCCGACTGACATCAATCCGGCACTGATGCCGAAATCGGCATCACTGAGTGGGGATTTCGTGTGGCGCAATCAGTTCGCCTTGTCGATGCTGATCACCCTGAAACCTACCTTGGAGTCTTGCCATGGAATTGATCGTCAGAGCGGTGGATGTCGGATCCGGCAACACCAAATTCGTCACGGCCGCGGCCGGTATCGACATTCGCTGCGCCAGTTTCCCTTCCGTCGCTTATCCTTCCAGCGACGATTCACCGTCGTGGCCGGCCAGTGAACGCAGGAAGACCGTATGCATTCCCATCGGCCCGCTTTTTTACGAGGTCGGACCGGATGTCAGTCTCGCCGCTGATACGTTTCGCGCCAAGCAACTGCACGATGAATATACCGAGACGCCAGAATACATGGCGCTCTTGCGTGGCGCCCTGAGCATGATGAAGCTCGGTCACATCGACTTGCTGGTCGTTGGTCTGCCGGTATCGCTCTTCGCAGAAAAGAAGACTGCGCTGGAAAAGGCCATGGTCGGCCGGCACGATATCGGCGGCGGCAAGATTGTGACGGTCGCCAAGGCGATGGCGGTCGCCCAGCCGCAGGGTGCATTGGTGCATTTCGCCAGCGAGCACCAGAAGATGACGACAATCGGCCACGAGCAGAGCCTGATCATCGATCCTGGCGCGCGGACCTTTGACTGGCTGGTGGCGCGGGGCATGCGACTCGTGCAGAAACAGAGCTACTCGTTCAACCGCGGCATGTCTGACGTTCTGCGGTTGCTGGCCACTGAAATCACCAAGGACATCGGCTCGACCTACCGGGACTACGACGCCATCGACCGGGCACTCCGCACGGGTAGGTCGCCGGTGATCTTCCAAAAGCCTTACAACATGAAGCGCTTGTTGCCGCTGGCCGAGACGGTAGCCGAGCAGGCCGTATCGACGATGAAGGAGTGGATCGAGGCCCCGCACAGCCTGGAAAACATCATCCTCGTTGGTGGCGGCGCGTTTCTGTTCAGGAAAGCCGTAAAGGCAGCATTTCCGAAACACCGCATCCATGAGGTCAAGGAACCGCTGTTTGCCAACGTTCGGGGTTTTCAACTGGCCGGGCAAAACTATGCGCGCAGCGTCCTGCGCGTCCCGGCGAGTCAGGGAGACAGCGAATGAGCCCCGGTGTGAATAAAGAGGCCAAGACGATACGACTCGTCTTCGAATTGGCGCGTGCCGATCATCCGCGCCTGTATGACGATCTGATCCAGTTCCACAAGGGCGTTAAGCGGGTTAACCGCCTGCGGGTATTGGCGCACGACGGGTTGCTGCTTCAAAGCGGCCTACTCATCGGGGCTAGTCGCGAGCCGTTTTCTCAATACGCGACCAGTGACGCACAGGAAGGTAGTGGCGAAATCACCAATGAATTATTCGCCCCGGCCTTCAAGGGGTGAGCCGACTGTGCGAAAACAATCGCGCGAGTCGGCGGATGACCTGGTTGTCTGTGCGTCGGACCTGGCACAGATGGGCTACTGCGAACGGCTGATGGTGTTCGAGCATCTCCATGGTAGCCGTCGCACGGCCGGGCAGCAGCGAGCCCGGGCACGGGGACTGGGCGAGCATGAGCAGTTTTATGGGGAAGGTCGGGCGGCTTCCACGCAGACCGCCCGGACGGGGCGAACCTGTGTGTGCAGCGAGGCTTGGCAGAAGGAGGCTGTGCGACCTAGCGCTTGGGGACGTCGGGTGATCCGCCTGTACTATCGCGGTGCCCCCTGCATCTGCGTCGTCCTGCGCCGATGGCTCCTGTCGCAAATTCGCGTGCGCATGGTTTTGGGGGCTATGGCGACGGGCCTTCTGTGGTGGTTGGGCTTGCGTGGGGGCGGGAACCTTCGACGGTGGCAGTCGCCTTGGGCTATACGTCCATGACGCTGTCGCGCGTGGTCAAGGAGTTGACAGCGGCGGGGCTTGCCACGGCGTACACCGTGGGCCGGTCGTGCTGGCTGCGCATGGCGCAGCCAGCACGACAGACTTGGGAGCGAGCAAAGCCTGTGCTGCGAAGTCCGGTCAAGCGGACTGTCTGGGTTCTCCACGATGGTTTCGCTGCCAATCGGGCGGGACGGTTGGCTGGCTTGAGCGCACTTGCGAGCTACTCGATGCTGACCGAACCAAAGTGGCCTGTGCATGCAGTTAGCGCTGCGGAATGGAAGGAAGCGATCGACGCCGGAGTTCGTGAGCTGCCCGAACCTGTCGCGCGCGCAGGAGTGGAAGTTGTGGAGCTACAGCCCGGCGTTGTTGTCTGGCGCTGCCACAGTTGCCCCGCTCTCGCTGACACTCAGCCTGCAAGACAACGCGGATGACCGCATCCAACTCGCCCTGGACGAACTGAAAGGGCAACTGCCATGGTGAGCGGCTTGGATGTCTTCCAGAGCTGGTTTGCGGAATACGCCGACCAGTACGTTTTGATCGGTGGCACGGCCGCCAGCTTGACCATGGAAGAGGCCGGGCTGGTGTTCCGCGCCACCAAAGACCTTGAATCGTCCTGTACGTCGAGGCGCTGACCGCAGCTTTTGGCGAGGCCTTCTGAAAGTTTGTCGACTCCGGCGGATAGCCGACTTCGGCCACCCAACCCAGTGCTTCCTGTTCGAGTTGGTCTTCGGTCATCGCGCTGTGTCGAGCAGAATCTCGTTAAGCGCGACATTGACGTAATAGTTGCTACGCCCGATCTTGTGCTTCTTGACAAACCCTGCCTCGGCCAAGGCGTCGATGTATTTGGTGGCGGTGAGGCGTGACACCTTGAGGTCACGCTGCACGAACTCGATCTTGGTGTAGGGGTGGTTGAACAGGTTGTTGATCAGGTCTTGGCTGTAGAACTTGAATCCGGCGCGGATGCGGTGCTTGTAATCGAACAGCGCGGCCTTGATCGCGTGGATGGTGGCGATAGTCTGGCCGGCGGTCTGTTCCACGGCGTCAAGCAGGTAGGCCGCCCAATCCTCCCAGCGATCCTCGTCGCGCACCGTCTGTAGCAAGCGGTAGTAATCGGCCTTAGTGCGGACGATATGGCTGGACAGATAAAGCACCGGCAGGTCGAGCAAACCTTCCTTGACCAGATACAGCACGTTGAGGATGCGCCCGGTACGACCGTTGCCGTCGTAGAAGGGGTGGATGCTTTCAAACTGGTGATGGATCAGCGCCATCTTGATCAGCGGGTCGGCGGCAAACAGTTCCGGGTCGTTGATGAACCGCTGCAAGTCACTCATCAGCGCGACGATCTGGTCTGGCTGCTGCGGTGGGGTATAGACCGTGGCGCCACTGCTGTTCTTCAATGCCGTACCCGGCAGTTTGCGGAACCCGGCGTTGTTGCGTTCCAGTTCGCTCTGAATCTCGACGATGTGGTTGGTCGTGATCAGGCCGGTCTGCCGCACCAGATCGAAGCCGAGCCGTAATGCCTGCCGGTAGCGCAGCACTTCCTTGGCGGCAGGGTTGGCGAATGCCTCCGGCAGCACGTCATCCTTGAACAGTTCGTCATGGGTAGTGACGATGTTCTCAATTTCGGAACTGTCCTTCGCCTCCTGCAAGCCAAGCGTGTTGATGAGGATGCCTTGATTGGGAATGGAGGCGGCGATGCCCTTGAGTTCCGCCAAGGCGCGGCTGCTGCTGGCGAGTTTCTTGAGGATGGCCGGCGTGTCGAAGCGGCTGGCATCCAGTTGCTCAAGGGGAAAAAGGCTGGGCATCCCGGTAGGTCCTTGGCTTCGATGTGTATAGAAAATCGGCATTCCTATACATGTTACCGCCGATCTGTATAGAAAATCGAGGTTTTGCTACTGACGGATTCGGTCATGCCGCTGGGGCCATTCGTCGGCAAGGATGTACGCAAGCATCTCAATGATGTGCTGCGCCTGTCGCAACTGCTGGCTCCTGCGACGCGCATTGCCGACAATCACCAACAATTGTTGGGCGGTTTCATCCCGCAGTCTTCCCAAATTCGCCAATGAACACGTTGCCCTCGTTGCTCGTCAATAGTTCCAGCCGTTCACCCAGCAAAGCCCAAGCCTGGCGCATTTCGTTCTCGTAGCTATGCCGCTGGTAAATTCTCTTTACCTTGTTTTCCTCGGTATGATTTAGGCAGCGCTCGGCCACTTCCGGCAAAACTCCTAGAGCAACCATCATGGTCGCCCCGGTTCGCCTTAGATCGTGCGGCGACCAATACCCGCCGGTCAACCTCAGCGCCTCGGTTCTAGAACTGCGCCGCGCCATCGGCTTTGCCACTTTACTGCCGGCACCCGTTTCCCGCTGGCGGTCTGCCAATTGTTTCGTTACCGTCTTCGGAGAAACGGCGCCGCTTTCATCGCGGTCGGGAAAAACCCAAACCAAGGGCTTCAATAATTTCCCTTCCTTCTCGTCATTCGCGCGCTTCTCAAGTGCGGTGTCTCGGATATCCTCAAACCGGGCCGCAGCAAACTTAGAGAGATAGACCGTATGGGGTCGTCCACTCTTTGTCTCGGGAATTTTCCAGATTCGACCGGCAAAATCAAAATCATCCCACCGTGAAGAAAGTAGTTCCCCGATCCGGCAACAGGTCGAAAGTGCAATCCATACCGCTGCCTCGGTTGACGCAATCAACTTGGCGCCTGGCAACTTGCTATGAAGTTCGCGGACTTCGGCCTCTGATAAGACTCTTTCCCGTTCAGTGTCTTTGCCGCCAATGGACGCCTTACGAATTGATGAAGAGGGGTCAAACTCGATAATGCCCCGATCCGCAGCAAACCTGAGCATTTGCCGGATTAAGCCAAAAGCAACCTTTGCGGTTCGGATCTTGCCTTCCGCCAGCAGTTTGTCGGTTACCTCTGTTATATGATCTTTGCGCACGTCCTCTACAAGAAGAGGGCCGATTACTGGCAGAACATGGCGGGTCATTTGGTCGCGAACGTATGCGCCCCCGTCTTTGTGCCTTGCGAGATCAACAATGGCCCAACGTTCAAAAAGCGCCGCCATCGTGACCCGTGCCGCTGCTCTTGCTTGTGCTCTTGCTTCGCCTTCGGCCGCCAGCTTAGCAGCCGTCTCCGCAGCCTGTTTCTCGATAATGGGGTCAATCCCCTGCCGCCGCTTTCCCGTCATTTCTCCGCCAATGGTTCGGGCATTAGCCAGCCCCATTTGCGGGAATACTCCCAGTTGAATTTTTCGAGCAATTCCGCCCATTGTGTAACGGTAGAACCAAACCTTCGGTGAGTCGCCAGGGCGAACCCTCAGATAAAGGCCGTCGCCATCGGCCAGAAATTGTTCTCCGCCTTCAGCCTTTGCTGCCCGGATCGTCTTATCGGTCAGATTACCCATTTATGCAAAAGTCTTAAAATTGGGTACAAGATTGGGTACAAGTTGGCGTGGGAAAATGTGAAACTACATGGTACGTCCTGAAATAATGTTACCATGCGATATCTTATAAAACAATTATAATACAATTAGTTAGTGGTACTCCATGGGACGTCGTGAAACGATATGAAAACAGTATTGTCTTGCATGGGGTGCAAGGGGTCGCGAGTTCGAATCCCGCCGCCCCGACCAGTAATACCAAGGGTTTCCAGTCACAAGCTGGAAACCCTTTTTCATATTCGCTGCGAAAATTGAAAACTGCCCCATACATTGCCCCATACAAAGCGAGGGGCAGTCGATCCCAGTTCTTGTTGCACCGTGCCACCAACGGCGACTATTCAGTTTTGCGAAACAGATTCATCGGTTGTCGAGCAGGCCATCAAGTCCCACCCCGAGTCCGCCAAATTTCTGCATCACCGCAGCCATCGATACATTGACGAAATCATTGTGCTCGGCAAGCAACCGCTCGAAAGTTGCTCGGTGCATCCCTTTGGGCCTGCCGCCTTCGCCGTGCAGAATGCCCGCTACCCAGCCAAGCCGTTCCCTGATCCTGTCTGCTCGCCGCATCGCTCGATCACCGTCGTTTTCCCGCTGACTGGCATAGGCCAGCTTGTAGCAGTGCCGACACGCGAAGATGCCGGAGCCACCGAGATATAGCAGCGCCACGCGCCGACCGCATCCCCGCGCCGGACAGAGTAACCAGACGCGTCGCCCGCCGAGCGTGCAATTCCTCCAGGCCAGCCGCACCGGGTAGTCCATCGGTTGCCAGTCAGTGCCGCCAATTTTGTGCCGGTAGTTCAGGATTATCCGGTCGGTCTCCGCCCGCACCTGGATTGACGCTACCGTTTCACCGTCCCGCGTCCAGTTCCAGCCGAAAGCCCGCCCGGGCGTCAGGAGGCCATCGCGTTGTAACCCTCGCACATCGAGCGCACGGCAATCGCTGGTGGTGTTTCTGCCGCTTTGCCCGCGCCCACTTCCGAAGCCACCCATTATTTTTTCCTCTCCAAGATTTGCCAAAATCATCAGGCAAGTTTGCAATTGCGTGTTCACAGAAAATATCCGAAAACCGCTGCCTGCCTAGCCTTGCCCGCGCTTTATCGATATTGCATTTCACCCGCCGCGCAGCGATTTCAGCTTCAAAAGCATGGCCAGCGTGCGTTCAAATTTCCGGTCAAGGTGCGTTTCGTAGCGGTTCAGCTTCTCCAACCGGTGCGCTTGCAGCCCTTCGCCAACGGTTTGTGCCTTGATAGCGGGGGTGTATCGCGCCTCCTGCACCATGCGATAGCAGATTGGTTCGAGCGAATCACGGATGAACTCGGCCAGCCCTTCGGCAGTCGCCGGGTGTTCCTCGTCGGCAACATGCTCATCCCACCAATCACGGGACTCTGGAATCAGTGCGCGCCGGGCTTTCTCGTAGGCATTTGCGCCACCCTTGCGCAGGATAGCGGCCGCCTTTTGCCCCGCAGCGAGATCAAGCTCGGCGCTCTTCAAACTCTCGGCATTGTCTTCTGGCGTTGAACCAAACAGATCGCGCAGGTCGGTGTTCTCACCCGACAATCCGCGCTGAAATGGAGCCGCCGAAGGCAGCACAGACTTCGGACGATTCACCGCGCTTTCCAATCCTTCGTTGATCTTCGCGCCCTCCGCCAGCAACACCCGGCGCTTGCGCCAGATGATCGTGGCCAGTTCTTCGATCAGGTGGCGTTCGGTCATGCCCGCCGGCTGATGCTCATCTAGCAGCGCAGCCAGCAGGTCAGCAAACTCGGTACTATCTTCATGCGCCAATACTGCCAGTCGGGAAAGAATGCCGTGCTTCATGGCGTTGAAACGGACGGTCTGGTAACTGGTATTCGGCGCGTCGCCATCGGTTACCACGCAGGTCACCGCTGTGGAATCATTTTCAAGCGTTTGCATGTTCATCCCCTGTGTGTTTTTCAATCAGTTCGAGCAGCGCAAAAGCGTCGTAGTACGCCTGCGGAATACTCATCTCGAAGGTGGCGACGTTGCGAATGCCTATAGAGACGATAACCGGGTCGCTGTTCGCATCAGCCACCTCGATGGCATAGCGGATGCCGGGGTTGTCGCGCAGCATTGCCAGCACCTTGGCGCGATTACGACCAAGCTGTAACTGGGCGATGATCTCGGCCTTGCTTTGCCGAATCGTCGGCAGCCAGCGGTCAATGGCTGACTGATCGCCTCTCGCAGAAATACTGCCCGAAGGTGAGAGGGCAAGCAGCACACCCTCCTCGCCCGCACGTTCGATGATCTTGGCGGGACTCATATTTCGACCTCGACTTCCGTTTCCGCATGCGTGACAGTTTTCTCAACCGGCGGGGTGAAAGGCGGTGAAGGCGTTAAAGGCGGTGCCTTCACAGCCACCACACGCCAAGCGGTGCGACCGTCAGCCTCTGACTGCTGAAACTCATACCCGTCAACAATCCGGTTTGCATTCTTTTTCAGCAGCCAGCCGAGCTTCGAGCGATTGATCTCGCCGCGTTCTTCCACCGGGAATTCGCGCATTGCATCGAGCAGATTGGGCTGATCAAGAAGGGCGGTCACTACCGCCTTGCGCAGCGTTGTCGCGGTCGAGCCGAATACACAACGCCATTCCCTCATCAAACCGCTGAGTGCATCGCCATCAGGATCATGGCGCACCTGCTCCAGCAGCGCCGTGGCGGGATCAGGCTGACCAAGCCACATCAACGGATACCGGCAATAGTCCGACCAGGCACCGCCGAAAGTAACAATGCTGTCCGCATCAGCGCGAGGCACTCCCGCCTTGCGCCAGGCCAGAATGATGGTCAGCACCGCCGCCACATAAATCCCTCGTCGCTGGCGCACCTTATCGACCGGAAAGCCCTTGTAAGTCATCGTCGCCGGTGTCGCACAGCGTGGGTCGATATGGATTGTCAGCACCCGGCGCAGCAGATCGCGTATCGGGCCGACGTTATTTCCTGAACCGAGAAACAAGGTGCGCGTGCTGACCGTTGCCGTCTTGCTCACGCCCAGAATCCGGTCGGTGATCTGCTCCGCCGTCAGCATCCGCTTGATCGTGCCGTGCGGTATCCAGTCGGTATCCATGTCGTCGAACTCGATGACTGCGGGACTGGTCAGCAGTAAGGACAGAATCACCTTGGTCGCTTCTTCCGAAGTCGTTGGATAACTCACCTTGGCATTGCCTGCCGGCCCGGCAAAGGCACCGATCAGCTCGCACAGATAGGTCTTGCCACTACCGAACACCGGTGCGCGGACATGAAACCCCGGCGCATACGGCAGCGACGGGCGCACCACGGCGGTGAAGATTGCCGATAGCGCAGCCGCTTTATCGGTGGCGGCAACGAAGTGAAACTCGGTGAGCAAGTCTGCCAGCAAGGCCAGTGCCGCCCGTGCTGCATCGGGTGTCGAATCGGAAATAACAAACTGCCGCGCATCAAATACGCCGAAACGCTGCGCCGTCTTGTCGTAACCGGCCTGCGTAACCAGTTCCCCGTCCGACTCGCGGAAGTAAGGTTGCCGCACAACGCCTGCCAGCGGCGCCAAGTAACGAAAGCTCTGCGCATCGTAAAGAATCGCCGCGTGCCGCGTCGGTGGATCGCAGCGCACCCAGTCTTCCGCCCGTCCGTCGTATTTCTCCCAGGTTGCCGCGACCGACAGTTCCCGTGTCAGCGCAGGGGCCCTGGTGGGCACAATCGACGGGTCGCCGCTGGTCGGGTCGGTCGAGACCGAAACGATCAAGCCGCCGGCCTGATAATGCCGCCCACGGTTCGCCAGTTCCTTCTCCGCCGCATCGACCACCCGGTGCAAGTCACCGGCCACCACGCGAATCACCGGCTTGTGGCGTGCCTCGGCGTTGCGCACGCCAAGAAATTCGAGCAAAGCGCGGATATGGTATTTGTCCCGGTGAGAATGCTGGCAGCAAAAACCGCCCACCGAATAGAACTCGTCGGGTTCAAAGTAGGCTGCGCCGGTATCCAGCCCATCGGTATGCTCCTGCACCCACGGGCAGGTCATGTCGTGCTTGCCGGAACCCAGCGGTGTCTTGTACAGCCCACGCGCCTTGAGCGCCTCGACTACCGGATTTTCTGCCGCCTTGGGGGTCAGCACATCGTCGGCATCGTTACCGATGCTGCGCGAATCATCATCGGCGCGGGCAGAAGGCTTCGCGGTTTTCTTCGGTCGGCCAGCCGGGGCGAGTTCCAATTGCAGACGATCCACAATCTCTTGTGGCGTGTAGCGGGCGCCAGGCCGCCATTCGATCAGGCGGCACTGAAACGGCACTCCATCTTCGTCCGCATATTTGGGTTTGCCATTGATCGCCACCGGCAGCCGCGCCCAGCGACTCAATGGCCCGGTCGCCCCCGCATCGCACAGGCCCGACTCGATCACCGCGTTGAGCAGTCTCACGGCCACCGCGCCATCGGTCAGCGGTTCGGCGAGGATGATCCCGCCTTGATGATTGCCGGGGCTGGTCTCGATCAGCCAGGACAATTCAAAACCGGCCAGACGTTCCAGCGGAACCTTGGTGCCCAAGTCGTCCAGCATCAAGAAATGGCAGGCGGCAAACTGGGCTTTGCGCGCCTTGAATGAACCATCATCGCCGGGGTAGAAACTCGCACAACCAATGTAGTTGTTAGTCGCGGCAGAGAGATTGCCGGCCACCTGATCGGCGCGGCTGGCCGACCATCCGCCCAGGCCGGGGTCGCCGCTCTTTGAGCACGCCGCCGGGAACGCGCCCTCGGGCAGAACCGGAAAAACCGCCGCCACAAAATCGGCATTGCTTATCTGGAAAACACCGCCTTCGCCGCCTTTACCGGCTTCCAGCGGTTCGGCGAGGATGATCCCGCCTTGATGATTGCCGGGGCTGGTCTCGATCAGCC
>CAISUK010000217.1 GCA_903888645.1 uncultured Pseudomonadota bacterium
GTCTGCCTGAGCTGGGCCTTCTACAGCAACGACTTCTCGGTTGTCTACGTGGCTGAACACTCCAACTCGCTGCTGCCGACCATTTACCGGCTGGCGGCGGTCTGGGGAGGGCACGAAGGTTCGCTGCTGCTCTGGATGTTGATGCTGTCCGGCTGGGGTATGGCGGTCGCGGCGTTTTCGCGCAGCCTTCCCGACGACATGGTGGCCCGAGTGTTGGGTGTCATGGGCCTCGTCGCCGGCGGCTTCCTGCTTTTCGTGCTGATCACCTCGAATCCCTTCGAGCGCCTCCTGCCGGGTGCAGAAGACGGCCGCGACCTCAATCCGATGCTGCAGGATCCCGGCCTGGTGTTCCATCCGCCGATGCTCTACATGGGCTATGTCGGTTTCTCGGTGGCCTTTTCCTTCGCCATCGCCGCGTTGTTGTCGGGTCGGCTCGATGCGGCCTGGGCGCGCTGGTCGCGGCCGTGGACGCTGGCGGCCTGGATATTCCTGACGGTGGGTATTTGCAACGGCTCAGCCTGGGCCTACTACGTGCTCGGCTGGGGCGGCTGGTGGTTCTGGGATCCGGTCGAAAATGCCTCCTTCATGCCGTGGCTGGTCGGTACGGCGCTGATCCATTCGCTGGCGGTAACCGACAAACGCGGCAGCTTCAAGAACTGGACCGTTCTGCTGGCGATCGCTGCCTTCTCGTTGTCCTTGCTCGGTACCTTCCTGGTCCGTTCCGGGGTGCTGACTTCGGTGCATGCGTTCGCTACGGACCCGAAGCGCGGCATCTTCATCCTCGGCTTCCTCGCCGCCGTGGTCGGCTCTTCCCTGACCCTGTTCGCCTGGCGGGCGCCCAAGGTCAGCATGGGCGGCGCCTTCAGCTTGCTGTCGCGGGAAACCCTGCTGCTGATCAACAACGTGCTGCTGGTATGCGCGGCTGGCGCGGTGCTGCTCGGCACGCTGTATCCGCTGGTGCTCGACGCCCTCGACCTAGGCAAACTTTCGGTCGGCCCACCCTACTTCAATGCAGTGTTCGCGCCGATCATGATCCCGCTGCTGTTCCTGATGGGACCGGGACCAATCGCGCGCTGGAAGCACGCTGCGATCGGTGACATTGCGCAGCGTCTCAAATGGGGTTTCGTTGCCGCCATCGTAATTGGGGCGTCGCTGCCCTTTCTTGCTGGCGAGTGGTCGCCGCTGGTCGCCCTCGGCCTGACGCTGTCGGTCTGGATCGTCGTCAGCAGCGTGGTGCAGATTCGCGATCGGCTAAAAACGAGCCGACCACCGCGCGGTTACTGGGGCATGCATCTGGCCCACATCGGCATGGCCGTCACCGTGGTCGGCATCACCATGGTCAAGGCTTACGAGGTCGAAAAGGATGTGCGCATGGCGCCCGGAGAATCAGTCTCGATTGCCGGTTACGCCTTCCGCTTCAACGGCGTCAAGGAAGTTCCCGGGCCGAACTACAAAGCGGCGCAGGGCAGCTTCGAACTGCTAAAGGACGGCCAGGTGCTGCGCACGATGAATCCGGAAAAGCGCAATTTTTTCTCGTCGGCGATGCCGATGACCGAAGCCGCGATCGACACGGGATTCACTCGTGACGTTTACGTGTCGCTGGGCGAGCAGCTCGATGGCAACGACGGCGCCTGGAGCGTCCGCGTCTATTTCAAACCCTTCGTCGACTGGATCTGGGGCGGCTGCATGCTCATGGCACTTGGCGGTGTGATCGCCGCCAGCGATCGGCGTTATTGGTTGAAGTCGCGCGCGGCTAAAGGCGCGAGCACAGTGCAGGGAGCTGCCGCATGATGCGTTTTCTGATTCCCCTTGGCTTGTTCCTGGTTCTGGTCGGCTTCCTCGCCGTCGGCCTCAATCGCGATCCGCACGAAGTGCCCTCGCCGCTGGTAGGCAAGCCGGCGCCGGCCTTCCAGTTGCAGCAATTGGCGACGACCGACAAAGCTTTCGGTCCGCAGGACATGCAGGGCAAGGTCTGGCTGCTCAACGTCTGGTCCTCATGGTGCGTCTCCTGTCGCGCCGAGCATCCGCTGCTGGTAGCGTTTTCGCAGCAGGGCGGTCTGCCCATCGTCGGGCTCAACTACAAGGAAGTGCGCGGCGATGGCGAGATCGATGTCGACGTCAAGAAGCTCACGCCGAGCGACGAACTGAAGCTGGTGCGGCAGCGCGCTGCCGCCTGGCTGGCCCAACACGGCAACCCTTACTCACTGTCGGTGCTCGACATCGATGGGCGCGTCGGCATCGACTATGGTGTCTATGGCGTTCCCGAGACTTACCTGATCGACAAGCACGGCGTCATACGCTTCAAGCAGATCGGACCGATTACCGAAGAGGCGTTGCAGGACAAGATCCTCCCGCTGGCCAAGACCCTGGAAAGCCAGTCATGACCATGCGCACCGTTCTTGCCGTGGCCTTTTTCCTGCTGACGTCCTTGCTGGTCACCTCCGCACAGGCCAAGGAAGCCGCGCCGCTGTCAGACGATCCGGTTGTCGAAGCGCGCATGATGGCCATTTCCGAAGAGTTGCGCTGTCTGGTCTGCCAGAACGAAACCTTGGCCGCCTCAAGGGCCGAACTGGCCGACGATCTGCGCAAGGAAGTGCGGCGCCTGATCCGTGAGCAGAAGACCGACCAGGAGATCAAGGATTATCTGGTCAGCCGCTACGGCGATTTCGTGCTTTATCGGCCGCCGGTGAAGCCGACGACCTGGTTGCTCTGGTTCGGCCCGTTCGTGCTCCTGGCTTTCGGTGTTGCGGCACTGGTCGTTTTTTTGCGCCGGCGTGGACAACTGACAGCAGCGCTGCCGTTGAGCAGTGAAGACAAGAAGCGCGCCGAAGCCCTCCTCAAAGAGAAAGACCCCAAATGAGTAGTACCCAGTTCTGGATCACTGCCGGAGCGCTCGTCGCCGCCGTGCTTGGCATGTTGCTTTGGCCGTTATTGCGTCAGCGCCGACCCGGTGCCGGTTCGCGCAAGGCGCTCAACGCCGCCGTCTACCGCGACCAGATCGCCGAACTGGAGCGCGACCGGGCCAGCGGCGCGCTCTCTGAAAGCGATCTCGTTCAAGCCCGCGAGGAATTGCAGCGCCGCCTGCTCGAAGATGCCGAGCTTCCCGATGCGCCGCCGGCTTCGCCGCCCGCACGGAGCGCCATGGCTACCGCCATCGCCCTGCTGATCGCGGTTCCGCTCGCAGCCACCCTGCTCTACGGAAAACTCGGCAATCCTCTTGGTCTGCTTGCCGAAAATCAGCTTCAAGCAGCGTCTTCTTCTTCGTCGGCCGGGCAAGCGCAATCTGCTGGTGGCAACATGGGCGGCAATCAATCCGCCGCTCCGGCTGGTGGCGGGGGCAACTCCGGTGGCAACGCCGGCGACCTGAGCAAGCTCGCCGACGGCCTTGCGGCCAAGCTTGAGAAAAATCCTGACAATCCCGGCGGCTGGGCGATGCTCGGCCGCACCTATAAGGCAGTGGGGCGTTACGACGAAGCCGAGAAGGCGTTCAAGCGTGCCGGCGCCATCATGGAAACCGATCCGACGCTGATTCTGGAACAGGCCGAACTCATTGCCATTCGCGCCGGCGGCAAACTCGATGGCAAGCCGATGGAGCTGATCGAAAAGGCACTGAAGCTGGATCCGAACCACCCGCAAGGTCTTTTGCTGGCCGGGTCAGCTGCCTATTTCCGCCACGACTATGCCGCCGCGATTGGCTACTGGGAAAAGATGTTGAAGCAGCTGCAGCCGGGTTCGGAAGACGCCAAGGCGCTCACCGCCAGCATCGACAAGGCGCGCTCGCAGATAGGCGCAGGAAAAGCCGGTGACGGCTCGGTCGCTGCGGCACTGGCGCCCGTACTCGCCGAATCGTCGGCGTCGCCAGCAAAACCAGCGGCTGGTCCGGAAGCCAAGGCCGTCGCTGCGCCAGGTGCGACAATCAGCGGCAAGGTCGATCTCGCCTCGGCTCTCAAGGCCAAGGCTGCGCAGGGAGACTCGCTGTTCATCTTTGCCCGGGCCATGCAAGGGCCGCGGATGCCTCTGGCGGTGTTGCGCGCCAAGGTCTCTGATCTGCCGATGGACTTCAAGCTCGACGACTCGATGGCCATGGCCCCCGGTATGAACATCTCGGCGTTTCCGGAAGTGCGCATCGAGGCGAAAATCTCCAAGAGCGGCGATGCCATCGTCAAGTCTGGCGACCTGACTGGCAGCGTCGGGCCGGTAAAGCTGGGTGCCACCGGCGTCAAGGTGACGATTGACCAGACAACGCCCTGACGTCTTATTGAGTGGATTGCCTGATCAAATGAAGTCGGGAATAAAGGTCGCGGCGAACCAGCTCATGACCGAGAAGCGACGCTGACCTGCTTTGCTTGCCGGCGCATTCGCGCTGACGCACTTTTCCACGCGCATGGCCATTTCATCATTGCGGTCAGCGCTCGACGAAAATCCGCAGCGCCGCATGAAGGACAGCATCGTCGAGTTGTCGCTCCGAACACTTCCGTGAAGCCAGCGCAAGCCCCGCGTGGAGGCGATGTCGGCCAGCGATTGCATAGCCCGAGAAGCAATGCCGTGACCCTGCCATTGGTCATCAACCATGATGGCAAACTCGGCTCCGGATCCGGTTACGTCCACGCTGTATCGGGCGTCGGCCACCACTATTTCTCGTCCTCCCTGAATCGCGGTAACGACTATGGCTAAGTCATGAGCCTGATCGACGTCGGCCATTCTGTTCAGGGCGTTTTCTGTGAGTCCGTTCACAGTACCGTGGAATCGACCACGTCGACTTTCTGCCGAAAGGCGCTGTACCAGTTCTCCGAGCAATACGGCATCAGCCGGACATATCGGGCGCAGCGTCACCTTCGCTCCATTCCTTAGCTTCCAGGAACAAGCAGGCACTGCCAGTCTGCTGGCGACTAGACGATGCGAAGCAGTCGTGCTATCAGGATTTTGGGCCACGTTTTGGATCTCCTAGGGTTGGTCCGGACTGTTTGGGATGTTTGTTTCAATGCGTCTCATCAATACAGACGAGCGTTTCTCGCCAAACCCGACATCGCCCCGGAATATTTTTTTGGGCACTCGGGTTGGCTTCCGCTGCCGGAATGCGCTATCTTCCGGACATCCGCGAATGAAGACTGTCGAGGCATCCGTTGGCTGAACTGACACAACTTTTGCAGAGGATGCATGCCGGCGAAGACGGCGCGCGCAATGACCTGTTCGCCGCCGCCTACCCGGAGTTGCGCAGGCTGGCCCGTTCGCGGCTGCGCGAAGGTGGCCGCAACACGGTGATGGATACGACCTCGCTGGTACATGAGTCCTACCTGCGTTTCCTGCAAGCCGGGGAACTTCGCGCCGAGGATCGGCGCGCTTTCTTTGCCTATGCGTCGCAGGTCATGCGCTCGGTGGTCGTCGATACCGCCCGGGAGCGCCTGGCCCAGCGGCGGGGCGGCGATCTTCTCGAAGTGACACTGAACACCGAACTGGTCGGCGACCTCGCCAGCGACGACAAATCGATACTCAGGATGAGCGACGCGCTCGATGCGCTGGCTGCTGCGGACAGCCGCCTGGCCCAGGTTGTCGAGATGCGCTTCTTCGGCGGCTACTCGATGGCAGAAATAGCCGAGACGCTGCAGATCACCGAGCGCACGGTGCAGCGCGACTGGGACAAGGCGCGGCTGCTACTCGCGGCGTCACTCGATTGAGCGGCTGTGAAAAATTCATTCGGCCCAGCGTCCTTGTCCGTCACCCCCGGCGAAGACCGGCGAGCCTTTTACTTGACTGAAAAACGCTTTTCCAACAGACTCGCGTCATGAATGATCGACTCGATATCCTCGAAAAGAAGGTCGGGCAGATGCTTGCCTTTTGCCAGATGCTGCGAGCCGAGAACCAGACTTTGCGTGACCGCGCTGCCAATCTGGAAGGTGAAAATCGTACCCTCGCAGGCAAGATCCAGACGGCGCGCGAGCGACTGGAAGGCCTGATGGATCGTCTTCCAGAACCATGAGCTCCAGCACTCTCGACATCAACCTGCACGGCCGCGACTATCGCGTTGCCTGTCCCGAGGAAGAGCGCGAATCGCTGCAGGCGGCGGCCGCGTTGCTGGATGGCAAGATGAGCGAAATCGCGGCGCAAACGCGAAGCAGCGGCGAGCGTCTGGCAGTGATGGCGGCACTCAATCTGGCGCATGAATTGGTCGCCCTGCAACGGCAAATGTCCAACGGTTCCGAACCTTTTGACAGGCAGTTGTTTCGGCGTAGAATCGAAGCCATCGAAGCACGGCTCGATGCGGCAATGGCAGAGCAACAGGAAAAATTGTTCTAGCGTTCCAGTGTTCTGATCTGTCGCA
>CAISUK010000218.1 GCA_903888645.1 uncultured Pseudomonadota bacterium
AAAACGTCCTCGCGATTTCCGCAAGACGTTCTCCAAGAACATGCGAAAGGCCGCCCTGAACTCCGCCATCCTGGCCAAGCTCCTGGGCAACGATCTGATGGTGGTGGACGGCCTGAAGGCCGACGCCCCCAAGACCAAGGTGATGGCCGGGCTGATGAAGAATCTCAAGATTAACCGGTCGTGTCTCCTGGCCCTGGCCCAGCGCGACAAGAATGTGTACCTCTCCTCCCGCAACCTTCCCGATCTCACCGTCCGAATCACCGAAGAACTCAACGCATTTGACGTCGCCACGCGGCAGAAAATGCTTGTGACTTCCGAAGCCATGAAGAACCTGATGGCGAAGGGAGCCAACTAATGCAGAACGAACTTTACGGCGTCGTGATCCGTCCGCTGGTGACCGAAAAAGGCACGCACCAGTCGCAGACCCGAAACTCCTATGCGTTCGAGGTCGCCGACACTGCCAATAAGGCCCAGATCAAGCAGGCGGTCGAGAAGATTTATAACGTCAAGGTTCTGGAAGTGCGGACTTGCAGGCGCAAAGGCAAGCCTCGCCGCAGCAAGGTCGGCTGGAGCGAGACCAGTCATTGGAAAAAGGCCGTGGTGGTCCTGCATCCCGACTACCATATTGATTTGTTCTAGGACGTAAGAAGGCGATTAAGCATGGCGATAAAAATATACAAAGCGACATCGAACGGCCGGCGTGACAGCTCGGTGCTTGTCCGCGAAGAGATTACGACGGATAAGCCGGAAAAATCGCTGTTGCGTCCCCTGACCAAAACCGGCGGGCGTAACAACTCCGGCATGATCACCACCCGTCACATTGGCGGCGGCCACAAGCGGATGTACCGTCTCATCGACTTCCGCCGCGACAAGGACGGCCAGGCCGCCACCGTCATGACCATCGAGTACGATCCGAACCGTAACGTCAACATTTCGCTGGTTCAGTATGAAGACGGCGAAAAGCGATATATTCTCAGCCCTCTGGGCATCAAGGTCGGCCAGAAGATTTATTCCGGCGAGAACGCCGAGCCTCGCCTGGGCAATTGCCTTCCGCTGAATAAGATTCCCGTCGGCCTGGAAGTCCACAATGTTGAGATGGTTCCCAACCAGGGCGGCAAGATGGTTCGCTCGGCCGGTGGCGTGGCCCGCCTGGCGGCCCGCGAAGGCGAATTCGCCCACCTGGTTCTGCCCTCCGGCGAGACGCGCATGGTCAATGTCAAGTGCCGCGCGACGATCGGACAGTTGGGCAATATCGAATATTCCAGCATTCGCTGGGGCAAGGCCGGTCGCAGCCGGCATCTGGGCATTCGCCCGACGGTTCGCGGTTCGGCGATGAACCCGCATGACCATCCGATGGGCGGCGGCGAAGGCCGTCGCGCCGGCGGCCGGCATCCGGTCAGCCGCACGGGCGTGCTGGCAAAGGGCGGCAAGACGCGCAAACGCCGCAAGGTGAGCAACAAGATGATTCTGCGCCGGCGTCGCAATGTACGCACCGGCCAGTTGGTGCTGTAACTCAAGGATAGGCAGCCATGACGAGAAGTTCGAAAAAAGGACCGTACGTAGACGAGCGGATCTTCCAGAAGGTGCAGAAGGCCATTCAGAGCGGCAGCCGCGAGCCGATCAAGACCTGGGCGCGGGCCTGCACGGTGGTGCCGGAGTTCATCGGCTATACGTTTATGGTTCACAATGGCAAGACGTTTCACAAGGTCTTCATTACCGAAGATATGGTTGGTCACAAGCTGGGCGAGTTTTCGCCCACACGAATTTTCCGAGGCCACAGCGGTCCCAAGAAGGCCGAGGAAGGTGCGGCTGCCGAATAGCGGCCGACCCGATTGGGAGTTTTGACGATGGCATGGCAGGCAATATATAAATACGGTCGCATCAGTCCCCGCAAGGTACGGCTGATTGTCGACATGATTCGCGGACGACAAGTGCAGGAGGCGATGAACATTCTGAAGTTCACGCCCAATCGGGCCGCCGGCATGATTTCCAAGACGCTCAGCAGCGCAATCGCCAACGCCAAAAAAGGCAAACCCATCGGGTTCAACACCCACGACCGCTGTATCTCCAAGTGATACAGACTGGCAATTGCTCTTGTGAGACCACAGAATGGACACG
>CAISUK010000219.1 GCA_903888645.1 uncultured Pseudomonadota bacterium
AAGGAGTCTGCCAGCCTGACATAGCGACTGGCAAGCTGAACGCCAGCGCGATGCCGACGCAGAATCCGCGCCGCGATGCGCGATTTGCGCCAGATTTCGCAAGGTTTGGCGTGAACAGCAGGTTTCATTTACGGAATCACCCTAAAGGATCCTTGCGACGGCGGCAAGGCCAACCGAGCTATTCAAGGGCGCATCTGCGATTGGTTGACAGTGCGAACGCGGCCTGAGGTCCGGCGCTGCCCCGTTGATAGGGTAGGAACGGAGCATCGAGTTGCTCCGCTCCCCCCTCCGAACCGGACTGGCAAATTTCTTGCATCCGGCTCTCCAGTTAGCAATTTGCTCCGTTACGGAGACTGGTCATTTCCATTCGTTTGGCGTACTTAAGGCAGTACACCCCGATTGCGTCAAAGTATCGGTTTGGCCAGCGGTGGTGGTCGATTCCTCTTCCTCGGCCCTTTCTGCCGCTTCGCTTGCGCAGGATGCCCCTCAGTCGGCCTCTTAACCATCCGTCCAATTTTCCCAATGTTGTCGCGCTGGCGTGCTTGAAGTATCCGTACCAGCCTTTGAGCACCGGGTTGATCTTCTTCGCTATCGCTTCCATGCAGTGACCATTGTTCCTCTTGGTCAGTCGTTTAAGCCCTTCCTTGAGCTTCTTCATACTCTTGGGGCGAACCAATCGCGCGATCCCTCCTTTGCGGCTTCTCCAAAACCGGTATCCAAGGAAATCGAAGTGATTTCCTCCCTCGGTCATGTCCACCACTCGGGTCTTGTCGGGATGCAGCGTCAGCTTCGACTCCCCCATCCATCGACCGATTTCCTCCAATGCCGTGCGGGCGCTTTCTTCATCTCGGCACATCGCCACCATGTCGTCGGCATACCGCACCAGCTGGATTCCCTGGCTGAGCATCAGCCAGTCCAAAGGATTCAGATAGATGTTCGCCAGTAGCGGACTAATGACCCCGCCCTGCGGCGTGCCTTCCTCCGTATCCCATTGATCCATCCCCTCCATCACTCCGGCTTTGAGGAACTTCTCCACCAACTCCAGCAACCGCCCATCGGCGATTCGCTCTTCGACCAGCTTCATGAGCAGGTCGTGTGGAATGGTGTCGAAGAACTTCTTGATGTCGATGTCCACGACGTGCCAATGCCCGCTTTTCAGCAGTTCTTCGACTCGTCGCAGTGCGTCCTTGCAGCCTAACTCAGGCCGGAACCCGTAGCTCTGTGGCGCAAATTCCTGCTCGAAGATCGGTTCCATAACCATCTTTGCCGCCGTTTGCACCACTCGATCGCACACCGCCGGTATCCCCAACGGCCGCTTCTCTTTGCTGCCGGGTTTGGCCAACCATTTCCGTCTGGCCGGCAGGGGCCGGTAATCGCCTTCCTTGAGTTGGGCGTTCACGGCCTGAAGCCGTTCCTGGCTTTCCCTCTCGAAGCGTTTAACCGTCACTCCGTCCACGCCGCACGATCCGGCGTTGGACTTCACTTTCCCCCATCCGATGGCCAGCGTCTTTTCCTGATAGACCTTGTCTATCAGGCTAAACCACTTGCCTCCTTTGACCCCTCTTTCGAGGGTTTCCAGCATCCCTTGGCTCCAGACCCCGCGTTCGGCCTTGTGGCGTTGCCACAGGTCCTTTCCCCCTTGTTTATCCGCTGCCGGAACTGACGGGGGTTCTTCTTCGCTTTGTCTGTTTCCTTCGGGATTCGCCTCCCTGCCCCCCTTTGCTCCATCCCCATTACGGGACTTCTTCGCTCCTACGGGGGCTCTGTCACCTTCCGGGCCTTCTTCAGGGCTATTGGCCTGATTTCCGGTCCTTTTCCCGGATCGTGATCCCTGATTCACGTCACTACAACTTCCTGCCATTCTATCTCCAACCACCCCATGCATTCCCGCACCCGCGTCAACTGTCTCGCCGCAGGACGGGTCGCCGGAGTCGCCTTGCCCTTCGCGGGTCGGCATCCGGTTCTTGGCTTCGCCATTAGCTAATAGGCTCGCCAATGCATCAGGCTGAATCGAGTTCATCATTGTTTTGTTTATGGACTGGCAGTTCGCCTCCGGTTGCTCTCCACCCCGTCTCTCGACGACGCAGTTACCTTCAGCTACGGACACCCAGTGCGGTGTCAGGAAGGGACTTTCACCCTTCTGTTGGTGCGCGCTATCAGGCGCACTAGCTGCGGTCTGCGACCGTCGCCATAGGCGCTTAGCGCCCTATGGGTCCGTATTCC
>CAISUK010000220.1 GCA_903888645.1 uncultured Pseudomonadota bacterium
AAACTTGATGGATATTTCATTGGCGACAGTGCCGAAGTCCGCCCACGCACCCTCGCCGATCGCGAAATCGGCGCGCCTGATCTGCAGGCTGCCATCGAATAACGCAGAGCCGTTTAGCAAGGTGACTCTTGTAGTTCATCGTCGTTTTCCTGTCGGCAATATGTTCAGACGATTCGGATGCTTTCAAGGCCTCGTCTGGAAAGCAAAGGCGTCCATGGCAATGACATAATCGTCAATGCCTGCGTGCAGTCGGGTGACGGATGGCGTGTCGCCGGCAGCGCCCAGCGCCACATACAAGGGCAGCAGATGCTCGTCGGTCGGATGGGCCCTAGGCGCATCCGGGGCGCGACTGCGGTAGTCGAGCAGTGCACTGGTGTCGCCCGAGGCAAGCTGCTGCCAGACCCAGTTCGAGAATTCCCGCACGTAGGCCGGGGTGGCACCACCATCGCGAGAGGCCAACTGATAATCGCCTAGATTGTGGGTCAGGTTGCCCGAGGCGATGAGCAGAAATCCTTGTCGAACCAGGGGCGCCAGCGCACGGCCAAGTCGCAGGTGGTGCTCGGGCCCCGCCTGGGACTGTATTGACAATGGAATTACCGGGACGTCAGCATCAGGAAACATCAACTGCAATGGAATCCATGCACCATGATCCAGGCCGCGCTGGTCGTCCGCGTCGGCGGCGAATCCGGCCTGTTGCAAGGCCGCTTGAACCAGGGCTGCGGCCTCACGGCACCCGGTCGCCGGATAGCGGATCGTGTAAAGCGGTTCCGGAAATCCCCGGAAATCGTGAATCGTTTCCAGGCGATCGGCAAAGCCGACGGTCGGGTTTCGGGTGTCCCAATGGGCACTGACAATGATGATGGCGCGCGGTCGCGGCAACGATGCGGCGACCTGAACCAGGGCGGCGCCGGCGGCACCCGGGCGGAGGATGAAAGTTGGGGCGCCGTGCGGCACGAACAATGTCGGCAGGATGGTGCTGTGGGCAATCATGTGGTCTCCGGAGAACATGGGTCACACTTTAGCCAAGCTTGAAGACATGAAATAGGGGACAATCTGAAATTAATTGTTACCTGGATTGCAACAATGGATCGTCTGGACGCCATGCAGCTCTACGTTCGTGTCGCCGAGCTCGGGAGTTTCTCGGCCGCAGCGCGGCAGATGGGCGTAGCTCGCTCGGTGGTGACGCGCCAGGTTGCGGCATTGGAGAGTCACCTCGGCGTCAAACTGATGGCGCGCAGTACGCGAAAACTCGCCGTGACTTCCGCCGGTGCGGCCTATTTGGAGAAATGCCGGGTGATCCTTAATCTGGTCGAGACCGCCGAATCGGATGTCGGCGAGGCGCGGCAAACGCCACGCGGGGCGATACGGCTCAGCGTGCCGCTCAGCTACGGCTTCAAGCGGCTGGCGCCAAAGTTACTCGATTTCGCGCTGGCCTATCCCGAAATTACTTTGGAATTGGATTTCTCCGATCGGCGCACCAATCTGATTGAAGAAGGGATCGATCTTGCCATACGCATCACTGCGCAACTGGAACCGGGTGACGTCGCTCGGCGCCTGGCCACCGAAAGAATGGTAGTGGTAGCCGCGCCCGCCTATTTGGATCGCCACGGGACGCCGCTTCATCCGGCAGAATTAATCCATCACGAATGCCTCGGTTACACAGGGTCCAGTCGCCACAACTGGCAGTTTCGCATCTCGGATACGTTCGAGAGCTTCGCCGTGCGCAGCCGGCTTTCCGCCAGCAACGGCGAAGTCCTCGCAGAAGCGGCAGCGAGTGCGCTCGGCGTGACTTGCCAGCCGCAATTCATCATTGCCGAATACATCGCGGACGGGCGAGTGCGGCAGATTCTGGCCGACTTCCCCTTGCCGGAACTGGGCGTCTACGCAGTGTTGCCGGGCAATCGCTATATCCCCCACCGGGTCAGAGTCCTGATGGATTGGTTGGCACACGGAATAGCCAACGAGACTTTATCGCGCAGTGCCTGATCCGGGAGGTGCGTTCCGGATCAGTTACCGGCAGTTCGGTCATCGCGATTTTTCGATCCACGGGCTCCTGCGCGGCTACGGCGGCGGGAGTCCCGTTTACACCCGGGGTCATCTTCAACCTGCCGGACGACCGCCGTCTCGCCATCTGCATGGTCAGTTACGCTTCCCGGCCAGAATGAAGATTCGTGCCAACTCGATGGCAGTGTCGACCCCGGTCTTTTGCATGATGCGCGACCTGTGAACCTCGATGGTGCGATGACTGATACCCAGCCGGCGAGCGATTTCCTTGTTCGCCAGTCCGGCAGCGAGCAGCGCTACTACATCGTTTTCGCGTTCGGTCAAATTGGCAAGTTGGGCCGCCGCCATTTCACGTTGCTCAGCTTGCAAGCCAAGCTGCTCGCATTCCTGAAACGCCAACCGAATGCTCTCCACCAACTCGTCGCTATCCACCGGCTTGGTCAGAAAGTTTGTCGCGCCTGCCTTGATCGATCTTACCGACATCGGTATGTCACCGTAGCCGGTAAGAAAGATGATGGCCAGTCGGCTGCCGCGACGTGTCAGTTCTTCATGCAGTTCCGGA
The DNA here is from genome assembly GCA_903888645.1 of uncultured Pseudomonadota bacterium. Classification (GTDB taxonomy): domain Bacteria; phylum Pseudomonadota; class Gammaproteobacteria; order Burkholderiales; family Rhodocyclaceae; genus CAISUK01. Next base: position 2,567 of record CAISUK010000220.1, read on the forward strand.
CCGCTGGCGCCGCCCATCCGCACATCCAGCACCAGGCAGCCGCGCTGCTCGGGTCGATAAACGGCGAGAAACGATTCGGCGCTGTCATGGCATTCAACCTTGAGACTGGCCGTCTCGCACAGCAATCTGAGTCCGTCGCGAACCGCGTCGTCGTCTTCAACGATGTAAACAGTGGGCCGATTCATAAGGCAAAAGGTAAGGTGAAATGAAACCTTGCGCCCGCGCCGGGCGCCGATTCGGCCCAGAGTCGGCCTTCTTGCGCCTCGACGATGCTGCGACTGATCGACAAGCCCATGCCCAGGCCCTTGGTCTTGGTCGTGAAGAACGGGTCGAATAGGCGCTGCAACGTCTGCGCGTCAATGCCTGGTCCGCTGTCGCCGACCGTCACCTGCGCCATGTTTTCGTCGTCGCTGGTGCGGGTTGCGAGGGTAACCTGCTTCGGCTTGATTCCGGCGCCGTGCATGGCCTCGATAGCGTTTTGAATCAGGTTGATCAGCACTTTCTCCACCTGCAGGCGATTGACCCGCACGGCGGCCAGATTGGGCTCAAATTCAAGTCGGGATTTGAACGCGCCAAGACCATAATCTTTCATTCTGGCTAGCACATTGTGCACGGTCTCGTTGAGATCAAGCACTTCGGTTTCCATCATCCCCTGACTAATGAACGCCAGCAGCTGATGCACCACTTGACCGGCGCGCTTCGCCTGTTGGGCGTTGGCCTCAAGGGCGTGCGTCAGCTCGTCCGGCTTCTGGATGCCGGCATCCAGCATGCGCCTGGCGGCATCGCTGTAGCTGACAACGGCGTTGAGCGGCTGATTCAACTCGTGGGCGATGGCGGCAATCGTCTCATTGGCCACATGAAACCGGGTGATCCGATCCATCTCGGCGCGCAGACCATTGAGCTCCGCCTCGCTTCGCTTGCGCGCGGTGATGTCGCGCGCCGCGACCACCGCGCCGATGATGACGCCGTCCTGGTCGCGGACGGGGGCGAAGGTATAGCTGCCCATCCATTGATCGTCGGTGTCGCAGCGGTGCAGTGTAAATTCGGCATTGACCGCCGACTCGCCGCGTAGCGCCCGGGGCACCGGCCACTGTTCATGCGGCACGGATTCGCCATCCATCGAATGGAGGCCGAGGAAATCGGCATAGGTGGCCAGTGTCCTGGCGCATTCCTCGCGGCTCTTGAATTTGTGGAAGGTGGCGAAAGCATCGTTGCAGTGGATCAACAGACCTCCGCTATCGACAATGAATACGGCGTCGCTCATGGCGGCCAGGGCAGCCTCCAGGTTAGCCCTGCCTTCCAGGATCGTCGCGGTGCGCGCTTCGACGAGTTCCTCCAGGTGGTCCCGGTGCGCCTCGACTTGCCTGCGCAGTTGTTCCCGTTCCAGCAGGTTGTGAATGCGTTGCCTGGCGATTGCCACATTGACCGGCTTGGTGATGTAGTCGGCGGCACCCAGGATCAGGCCGGTGTTTTCGGCGTCAATTTCAGTCAATGCGGTGACGAAGATGACCGGGATATCTCGCAGCCTGGGGTCGGCCTTGAGCCGCCGACAGGCTTCGTAGCCGTCCATGTTCGGCATCATCACGTCAAGCAGGATCAGATCCGGCGGCGATTGCGCGGCCAGAGCCAATCCTTTCAGCGCCGACTTCGCGATCTGCAGATCAAAATCGGCCTTCAATGCCGCCCCCAGTGTCACCAGATTCGCCGGGGTATCGTCGATGGCGAGGATTCGGGCGCGGTGTTTGGTCATGTCAAGTGCGGGGTCATGTCAGGCGCCGGGTCATGTCATGGCTTCGCTTGGCCGAACGCGACCGAACAGGTTCGATTTCGCCCGGAGCGCTTGGCTTCGAAGAGTTGTGAATCTGCGGCGGCGACCAGACCTTCTGCCGTCAATTCGGCTTGTGGAATAACGGTGGCGACGCCGATACTGATGGTGAGCGTCATGGTGACCATCGGTGTAACCATCGGCGCGACGCCCGATGTCACATGCGAAATGCGTAATTGCTGCACCGCCTGGCGAAGTTCCTCGGTCTTGTCCCGGGCCCCCGTCAGTTCGGTATCTGGCAGCAGGCAAACGAACTCTTCGCCACCATAGCGGGCGATCAGATCGCGCGGTCGCTCCATGCCGGTTTTCAACACGCTGGCCACGGCTTTCAGGCAGGCGTCGCCGGCCTGATGGCCATAGGCGTCGTTCAACTGTTTGAAGTGGTCGATGTCGATCATGGCCAGCGACAATGGCGAAGCCGTGCGGCGGCAACTTCGCCATTCGATCTCCAGGGTTTCATCGAACTGCCGTCGGTTGGCGACGCCGGTCAAGCCGTCGACGAAGGCCATCGAGCGCAACAAATCGCCTTGGCGCTTGATGGTCAAATGCGTGCGCACTCGCGCCCGGAGCACGGCCGGATTGATCGGTTTCGAGATGAAATCCGCGGCGCCGTGGTCAAGTCCGCGCGTTTCATCGTCCGGGCTATTCTCCGCAGTGACAAAAATAACGGGGATATCCCGCGTCAGGGGGTCGTCCTGGAGCCGACCGAAAGTTTCGTAGCCGTCCATCCCGGGCATCATCACGTCGAGAAGGATCAGGTCGGGTGGGCACGCCGTCGCATGGGCAAGCCCCTTGCGCCCCGATGTTGCAACTTGCAGATCGACGTCTCGTCCCAGCGCCGCGCCCACCATCAGGAGATTCGCCGGCGTATCGTCGATGGCGAGAATTCTCGGGCGCCGAGCGGTCATGATGCCTGGCCGCTCCAGCCGTGGGCGGCAGCAATTCGCTGCAATCTTTCCAGTGCCTGCTCGAAGTGGAGTTCCGCCACCAGCAAGTTCACATCGGCAAACTCATTCGCCACATCGGTGCCCGCTACTGCCTCCCGCAATTCCGTGAAACGGTCGACAGCGTCAAATTTGCTTTGCGCCAGCAGGGGTTCGAGTTCGCGCAAGAGCGCAACAATGCGCGGCACATCGAGCGATTTGCCCGTAATTGGCGGAGTGGCCGCGGCGCTGGTGGCCGGCACGGCGGGGTCGCCAGCTGCTTTCTCGGCACTGGTGGGCAGCCATCTTCTGAGCATTTCCGTCAGCGTATTCAGGGAGGCGATCGGTTTGGTGACGAAGTCGTCCATACCGATCGCCAGGCAGTGCTGCCGATTTTCCTCGTAGGCATCGGCGGTCAGGGCGACGATCGGACGGCGCGTCAGGCCAGTCTCTTTCTCCCAGCGACGGATGTGTTCGGTGGCGACATAGCCGTCCATGACAGGCATCTGCAGATCCATCAGAATCAGGTCCGCCGGGTCGCCGCGCATGATCGCTTCTACACCCGCTTGCCCGTTTTCCGCGAACGAAACGCTCAGACCAAGTGTCTCCAGCAGCACTTGTATGACTTCGCGATTGCTCTCGTCGTCTTCGACGGCCAATATTCGGCCGGAGAACCTGGGCGAATCCTGCGGTGTCGGGGTGGTGTCCGAGTTGGCGTCCGGTGTGGTGTCAACAGGCGACCGATGTATTTGCCGACTATCCTTGTCCATTGCGACAAGGTCGGCGCGAATGCGGAACCAGAAGCGCGACCCCGCTCCGGGCACGCTGTCGACGCCGATCTCGCCGCCCATGAGGGTTGCCAGGGAACGAACCACGGAGAGCCCGAGGCCGGTGCCGCCATATTGCCGGGTAGTCGAACTGTCAGCCTGGGAGAAGGGAAGGAACAGGATATTGCGCTTTTCGACCGGAATGCCGATGCCGGTGTCGGAGACGGCAAATTCGAGGATCGCCGTCGTCCGGCTGCGCGATATCTCTCGTCCTTCGATGCCGATATGGCCTTGCTCGGTGAACTTGATGGCATTGCCGACCAGGTTGGAGAGCATCTGCCGCAGGCGGTAAGGATCACCCCGATAGCGCTGGCCATCTGGTCCGGTCCACCCGGCTGCGATGTCCAGCCCCTTGCCGTGAGCCGATCCGGTAAACAGTTCCTGAGTTTCGCGAATGATCGGCCCGGCCTCGAACACGGTCGATTCCAGCGTGAACTTGCCGGCCTCGACCCTGGCGAGATCGAGTATGTCGTCGAGTAGGGTCAGCAGCGTCCGGCCGGAGTTGAGAACGATCCGCGCATAGTCCTGGCGTTGCGCGTCCTTCAGGGTCGGCCCCAGCAGCATCTGCGCCATTCCGAGAATGCCGTTCAACGGAGTCCGGATTTCATGGCTCATGGTCGCCAGGAAGCGGCTCTTGGCGACGTTGGCGACCTCGGCGGCTTGCATGGCATTCCTGAGTGCAAATTCGGCCTGCTTGCGCTCGGTGATGTCCGCGAATGTACCGACAGCACGAGTCGGGGCGCCGTCCTTGTCCCGCTCCACTACCTTGCCGCGATCGAGCAACCACAACCAATGGCCATCCTTGTGTCGTACTCGATGTTCGCATGCGTAAGAAGGAACTTTGCCTTTCAGGTGCCGTTCCAGTGCTGCTTGAACGGATCCCAAATCTTCGGGGTGGATGATCTTGGTCCAGCTAGAGAGATCCGGTTTCATATCCACAGGAAGGTAGCCCAGTAGCGAGTACCAGTGCTCAGAGTAAAACACTTCGTCACTTGGGATACTCCAGTCCCAGAAACCCAGGTCACCGCCACTTAATGCCATTTCAAGGCGTTCCTTGGCGGCCCCGAGTTGCTGCTTCGCCCGGACGCGCTCGGTGATGTCGCGAGAGGAGCTGTACCTAAATTTCTGACCAGCAAGTTCGACCGAACAATAACTGACTTCGACGTCGTAAATGCTGCCATTCTTGCGCCGATGGCGTGTCCGGGCGAGCGAACTGGCACCGTCCTCGAAATTCTGATTGAATATTGCCATCAGCGCATCGTTGTTCTCGAAGCCGCAATCCCACTGGGTAACATTCATGCCGATCAGTTCGTCACGCCGGTAGCCGAGCATCGTGCAGAACGAGTCGCTGACTTCGATGATATTTGCGTTTTTATCCATGATGCAAATGCCGTCGCTGGCGTTACGCAGCAGCGTCAGATTCTTCTCGGATTCCAGGCGCAAGGCCTGCTCGATGCTCTTTTGTTCGGTCAACTCATAGTTGACGCCGATCATGCGCAATGGCTTGCCGTGATCGTCAAATGTCGTGCGGGATACCGCCTTGATGAAGTGCACCGACCCATCGGGCCAGACGACCCGGAATTCCGGGCAATATTCCCGTTCCCCGCGGAACGTCGCCTGAACTTCCATTTCCACTAACGCCTTGTCATCTGGGTGTATGGCGCTCAACCAGGCATCATAGGCACCGGCAAAATCATCCGGCCGAATCCCGTACAAACGGTACATCATCTCGTCCCAGGCCAACTTGTCGCCGGGTATGTCCCAGTCCCAGATACCGATAATGCCGGCCGCAGCGGCCGCCTCCAGTCGATCCTTGCTTTGCCGCAGTTGTTCCTCCGCCTGTTTGCGCTCGGTAATATCAGAAAGAATGCCATTCCACAGCACGGAACCGTCATCCTTGCCTTGCGGCTGCGCCTGCCCGCGCACCCATTTGAGCTTGCCGCTGCGTGTGCGGATACGATGTTCGTGC
>CAISUK010000221.1 GCA_903888645.1 uncultured Pseudomonadota bacterium
CGTCCCGACCTGGCGATTGACCCAGTCCTGCAATGCCTGCTGAACCAGGGAAGGCGGCAAACCGGCTACCTCTTCGTGAAGCTCGCCAATTTCGAGCCAGCGCAGGGCCAGCAATGACCAGCGACGCACATCCAGACACGGATCAAGATTGACCGTCAGCGCACTGCCAAAGCGCGGCAGGCTTAGAGGATCAGGGCTTGGACGGAAGCGGCCACCTGACAGCGTTCGCCGGGGGCTACAGTCCCTTGGGACCGCTGCACCAAGCGTTGCAAGGCTTGTACGCATCGTTTCATCTCCTCGTGATCGAAAGCGGGAATCCCTGTCGGGATCCCCGCTTCAAAGTGCGAGAAGTCGCCATTGGCCGCGGCGTGTAGCCGGTCCTTGAGCGACACCATGGCCTAGCTCCGCCGAATCAATGGCAGGAGCCAGCGATCGATCAACCCGATCCAACGCCGTAGGGCACTGGTCAGATAATCGGCCGTCGAGGTTCCGACCACGGTCGGTTCGACATAGGTCAGCCCGTCGTCCCGGCGCCGCACCACGACCCGGGAGGTTCGTGGTGAATTGACCGAGACAGCGCCCTTGGTTCCGACGGCACGTCGGAAGGTATAAACAAGACGTTCCCCCTTCTGCTCGGGCCCCTCGATGGAGGCCGTCGTGATCTCCGGGTAAGTCGCGGAATAGACATCCCGCACCTGCTCCGGGGACAACTCGCATCCGGGATCGGGCAAGGCAATGCCGTTGTAGGCAAATGCACGCAACAGCTTCTGAACGGTAATGGTCATGACCGCCTCCTCATGCGAAAAGGTTGTCTTCAACCGTGGCACCCACAACATCGGGCATCTCGGTCGCGTCATCATCATCGTCCTCGGCCACTGGCATCACCTTCGCCGGCGCTCCCTTCCTGATCGCGCCCTCCGCCTTCTTGCTGGCGTCTTTCTTTGCCGCCTCAAGAATGTTTCGGGTCGCTTCCAGTTGCTCCGCCAAAGATTGATGCTCTTCGGCATAGCTTCGGAGCAGGCCGACGAACTGCACATCCAGCTCTTCCGCCGATCCGGTCAGGACCAGCGGGATCGCCAATGCTTCTGCATCCTTGGCCTCCTTGGGTGTGGGTCTTACCGTCACGGTAATAGTCCCTTCCCGACCAGACGACAAGGTGACTGCCAGCGCGGCGCAGCCTTCCAACAACGATTTGAGTTCCTGAAAAAACATGGTGGTACCTCCAAAAGAAAATGCAGGCGCACCACGCCCCTTGCGGGGAACGTGGTCCCCGCAGTGGGTTAAGTGAAACAGGCTTACTCGCCGTTGAAACGCATCGAACGCGGCACCTTGCCCTCGTAGGGGAAGGACGCAACGCTCAACAACGACTTGATGATTTCGTCCTTCTTGCCGCTCATGGCCTTGGCAAATGCTCCGCCCATGCTGGCCTTCAGTCCGATCTCGTCGCACATCGCCTCAATCTCGCTCTTGGTAAGCAGCTTCAGAAAGTCTTCGCAGAGCTTCCAGTGCCGCGCCAGATCGATATCGAGGTACTTGATGAGTTGAACCAGGGTTTTCTCCTCGATGCCATCGGCCGCCGATGCGGCCAGTCCCAGGAACATCTTTTCCCGAACCGACTCATCCGACTGCGCGATGACCCGCGCTGCTTCGTCGGTCTTGAACGTGAAACTCGCGTACTCCTGCTTCACGAGTGCGCTCAAGGCTTTCGTCAGCTTGGTATCGCCGATATGCCGGGCATTGCCTGACAGCGAAAGCGCAATGAGTACCGTGAGATTGCTCTCGCGGTTCATCATCAACTCCCGCCGCAATGCCTTGCGCCATACCTCCAGCCGGTAGTCCTTGACCCGTTGAGAGTCTTGAACCTTGGCTTCAGCTTTGGCATCCGACTTGATTGACGACTTGGAAGCCGATGCGGCCTTACCGGCCACACCCTTGCTCGAACTCGCCGCTGGTGCGTCCTTCGCCTTTTCCGCCTTGATGCGCGCCGCCACTTTTTTGGCATTGCAGCTCGCATCGAAACACAGGTCCGGATAGACATTCCCCAGCTTGCCCGGCACCGCAGAAATCGCGGCACCGAAGTTCTTGCAGGCACGGCAGGCTTTCGCCTGATCGTCGCCAACACCGGTATCGCCCTCCGCTACAAGTCGCAGCAAAGTGAAGTTTTCTCCGGCGCGAACAATCCGAATGGTCGGATAGTCATCGCTCAAAGACGCCTTCTTGGCATCCAGCGCAGCCTCGGCTTTCGCATCAAAGCATGCCCCGTGGGTACAGTGCCCTGTCGCAATCGCCTCGCCGAAGAGTGCCTGCTGGTTCCCCGAGTTATGGGGACAGCCGGCACACTCGCCCTTGTCGAAAATAGCGCTTCCCAATGCCCGCGAGATTTGCTCGAGCTGGCTGCGGAACTGGACCACGGTCGGCAAACTGGTCTGAGTAAGCAACTTCTCCAGTACCGCGTCCTGCCGATCGCGCGTAACCGCTGCCAACAACTCGGCATGACCGAGCTGGATGCGTCGCTCAGACAAAGCCCGACGGACCTTCTCCGAACAATTCATCAGCGCCAGCCGTTTGTCGAGCGTGGTGCGAGACCATCCCAGACGGCGTGAAGCCTCATCCCGGTCACCCTGGCAACGTCCAAGAATCTTGGCCGCCGCTTCAGCTTCCTCGGTGGGACTCATGTTGGCGCGTTGAATGTTTTCGATCAGCGCCGCCTCATCGGCTTCACCATCGTCGAGTTCACTCACCAGTGCCGGGATTTCATACTCATCCCCGAACACCTTCTTTGCCGCACGCCAGCGTCGTTCGCCGGCAACAATTTCAAAACGACCCGCATCGCGAGGTCGCACCAGAATCGCCTGCAGCACCCCTTTCGATTTCACGGACTCTTCCAGCTCCGCCATCTCCGATGGATCGAAATAGCCACGAGGATTACGGCCAGGAAGGATGTTCCCGACCTTGATAGACGCTTGCAATTGCATGATGCCTCCAAAAGAAAAATGGCAGGCAACCGCATCCCCGGACGGGAATGCGACTGTCCCGCCGGGTTGAATTGCTGAAAAGTTAATGGGTATATCGTTGCCGATACCGTTGCAGCACCTGATCCCGAATTTCGTCGGCATCAAGGCCAAACAGACGACAACACGCCCGATAGGTAAACGCGCCAGACTCCACCCGTGGGGCCTGCAACCACTGGAAGATATCTGTCCGTGTGGCGGCAGACACCCTCAAGTCAAACAGGTCGTGCAGCGATTTCTCCAGCAGGAGGCCATGCAGCCGCAGGATCTCATCCTCGGTCCATGGGGGCTCGCCACCAAAACTCGCTTCACTTCCTGCCGTGCTAGCCAGGTTGAGTTGACGCACCAGACCGTCTTCCCTGTGCATGGTCGCCTCCTTGAATAAGCGCGATGATTCGTTGCGCCTAGTTGCGGTTGTCGGCCTTGATTACGCGGTACGTCTCGTACTCGATCTGGTATCCGTTACCGTGGATGACACTCAAAAGCTGATTGCGCGCCAACACAACGGCGGCATCGTCTTCCTTGTTCATCGTCAGGAAACTGACGTTATCGAGCACACGCACCGCTCTGGCACAGATCCGAATGGCACCGAACTCCGTGTCACCCAGCATCGTCATTTGCCTTCCTCCCCGAAAATGTCACTGCCCGCGGAGGACGGATTGGCCAAGGCAGTCTTGCGACTGCGGTAAGCACGGAGCAGTTGCTCCAGCTCGGCACCTTCAAATGACCCTTCGGCCCGGACATAGACCTCATCCAGTTCGTCGGTCGATACCGCCTTGCCGATACTGGCCAAGGTGTCTTGCAGCAACTTGCCGGATGCCGAACGCTCCGGGTTTGCTCCCTTTGCGCCCTGCTCTGACGGTGTCGAGATCACTTCGCCGGTTTCATCGTCGATGATCGGTGCCCATGACCCTTCAATGGCTTCAGCGATTCCGATGTTCTGGGTTTCACCGCGCTCATTCACATCGTCCATGGCAAGCGCCATCGCCAGTTCTGGCGACTTCGGCAGCAGGTTGCACAAACGGCGTATCACGGTCTTGAGACCCATGGGAATGAAATGCGTGTCCCAAGGGCTTTCCTTTCCGTACTTCTTTGCCATCTGATAACCACGGGAGTTATCCCGCACCTGCTCGATCTGCTCTTTCGACATCGCATGAAACGTTCGTGTGCCGTCCTTGAACACTGCGACGGCGTAGAAGCCCACGATGGTTCCACGCTCCTCATCGGATGAGGGGAAGCCACTCTTCTTCAAGGGCTCATGCACCAGAGTCCGATTGAGACCGAGGACGATATCGAACTTGTCATTGATTCGAACCTCGTGACCGTAGATGTCCTGCACGATCCCGCTGTTGCGTGCGAGCTTCATGAGGCCCTGATAGCCAGGAATCAACTGACACTGGCTACCGAACGGTACAAGATGCGCCTCTCCCATCAGACCCACTTCCAACCCCAGTTGACTGGACTGAATCACCGCCGCAAACACGCTGCGGGGATCGGTCTGTGCCAGTTTCGGATTCATGCGGAATGCCGTCAGGGCAATCCGTACCATCCGGTCCGGACTCAAGTGCTTGGGCAGGGCGCGTGCGATTTCACCCTTGAACTGCTCCAGCATGGCCGGAAACGGAACGACATTGGACGGTGCACTGCTGCCTTGGCGTGACTTCTGGATATTGCGTAAGGTTTGCGACATGGTGTTCTCCAAAGAAAAATGGCGAAGACACCTGTCTCCCAGGACGGGGACTGGTATCCCCGCCGGGGTTATGACTTACTAAAAATGCGCCGCTTTACGTCTTATGCGGCATCCAGCTCGAAGGCTTCGGCGTTAGCGGCCCATCGTGGCAACGAGATCAATTCGACCTCGCCACCCGGTTGGTACGCCGGCCAGCTACCCGACTCCTGACACCACTTCAGCAGTTGAAGTGCTGCCCGGTACTTCTTGCGACCGACCTCGATCACTTCCGGATCGGCGCGATACACCGCGACGGCATGGGGTGCTTCTTTCTCGACGGCAACAAACAGGAACGGAAGCTCCATTCCAGTTACGGCCTTGATCCCGTCGACGTAGAACGCCGCCTGGATGTCATAGCCAAAGTTCGCAATGGAGCGTGAGAACCCGCCACTGCTGGCATCGATACAGGTCTTGAGATCCACGATGGCTTCACCGTTGAACCAGTCCGGACGACACTTGCAGTTCAGGCCGGAGTTCGCATCTGTCCAGAACGCAGACAGTTCGGCTTCCCCATGAGCGAGCAACCGAGCAGCCCCAACGTGAGAATGCACGGCCATATGAACAAGACTGAGCGTCGCCATGTCCTCAGAGGTAATCAGTGTCTTACCCTGATTCGCCTCTTCAAAGCGTGCGGCAGCTTCTTTGCCTTCCTTGGTGCGACGGTCAAACTTTTCCGCCACGACAAACTCGTCGGCAAACCGATCTTGTTCGAGTACAAAAGTATGAACAGCGGTACCAAACGCCATGGCCGGTGTCGGCGTATGCGGATGGTCGAGATACTCGCGCAGGTGGGCCGGGCTCTTCAGCAACTTGACGATGCCAGAGTGTCCGATGGCTTTCTCTGCGTGATACTGGGTGGCCGGCATTAACAGCAGGCCGGGATGATTCAGTTTCATGGTGCCTCCAGAGTGAATTGCCGGAAGCACCGACCCGAACCGGGGCGATAACCCCGGCTGGGTTGGTAAATGCTGTTTGTTTCGAGCGGCCAGCTACCGCTACTTAATCAACCGGATAACCGATCGATCAAATACGGCTTTCCGCAAGGCGCTCAGTACGAGTGCCCTCGGGAAAGCCCCGGAAATCCGGGGCGATGTAATCATTCGACGGTACCGGCCTTGCGCGCTATGTCCAGTGCTTTGAGCAACATGTCGCGGGTTTCCGGATCTCTCCTGCCCGCCTTTAGCCGTTGATAGAGATCGCAGGCAAAAACCATCGGCAGGGGATCAAACAGTCGAACGAGGTAGGGATTCAGTTTCATGATTTTCTCCAGAGGTTGATAAATGACCCTGGCGAAAATCGCATCCAAGATGGAGCGATCCCCGCAGGACAAAGGGCTCTTCGAAGAAAGCGCTTTGTGCTGCGGGGATGACCCCCACAGGCAATACTGCAAATCAAAGACCGAGCGCGTGAACGATCGGACGACTGATGATCCAGCCTGAAATGCAGCAAGCGAGTAGAACGAGTTCCATGAGATGCCTCCTGAAATGAAAAAGGGGGCACCCCTCCCCTGATGCGGAGGCGATGCCCCCGCGTGGGGTTGGAAAAATCAGGCGATGACTTCGAAGGAAGCCGTACCCTTGCTGCCGGAATCGTTGCCAATCCCGCTGCGGCGCATATACGCCGGTATGTCGTACTGCTGCCAATCCACAGCCGACTCTTTGCTTGTTTCCTGCACCACCTCAGTCGTAGCGACCTGATGCGGTGAGCGCGTGAAATAGCCACGAATGGCCTCCACAGCGAACTGCAGAAACGAGAGAATCAGATGCAGTCCTGCCAGCATGGCCAGGACGAGAATGACGCGCTCCATGAACAAACCTCCTGATAGAAATGGAGATCAGCTCCCCGCCGGGAAGAAGACCTCCCGGTGGGGAAAATGAAGCGTGATGCTTAGAACGGTTCCATGTCCGGCACATCCTCGAACGCAGGGCCTGCGGCCGCAGTCGGTTTCGCGCTACCGTTACCGGTTCGCTTGCCATTTTTGGCTTCTGGCACATCGCCGTCCGAAGGACGACCGCCAAGCATCTTCATCTCGCTGGCGAGAATCTCGACGACATAGCGATCCTGCCCCGCCTTGTCCTGCCATTTGCGGGTCTGGATGCGGCCTTCGACGTAGACGGGCGAGCCCTTTTTCAGGTACTCGCCGACGACTTCCGCCGTGCGACCAAAAAAGACGACACGGTGCCATTCGGTGATTTCTTTCTTTTCACCAGACGACTTGTCCTTGTACGTCTCCGTCGTTGCGATCCGAATCGTTGCGATCGCTTCGCGGTTCTGCGTGTAACGAACCTCTGGGTCGGCACCGAGGTTGCCGATGAGGGTGACTCTATTAAGTGATGCCATGTTGCCTCCTGACAAAAGTTGGCAGGAAGGCCGTCATTACCTGACGGGGTTTCCCCGCCGGGGTTAAGTAAATGCTGTTTATTTCGGAAGGCCAGCTACCTTCACCGTGCCCACCATAAGGAGGACATGAGATGGGCGCATTGTGGTCGCCGGCCAACGGATTGGGCGTCCGAAATGCGTCCTTTTTGGTCACATTTCGAGCGCCACGCCGTATCCCGCATGACTACTCTCCCGAGGCTTATTCCACCGGGAGACACACATGGCAACTCGTCAATACAAGCCTTCATCGACTATTCCAACGGTTCGACTCAGTAATAGCCGCCCATTCATTACCCAGAAAGCGGTCCTGAATTCACTTCACGCCCAACAGATCTTCGAGCGCGGCTATGAGATGTGTGCCAACGGACTTTTTTCCCTGACCGTTGTTTTGCGTTTCATCGGCACCGAAGAGCAAGCCCAGGCGGTAGAAGGCATGGTTGATGAGCTTCTCAATAAGACGCTCGCTGAAATACGCCAGGAAGTGGTTCGGATGCAGGAACTCAGCGAGGCAAACGGATGTGAAACCACTATCGGTTATACCAATTCCCGAACCATCGAGATTCAGATTACGTCACCTCGATCCATTCGATTTCTGGCCATCATCCGTGAGTTCGATGGCTTGATCGCCCAGATGGATGCGCTGTGGCTGGCCTGTCTCATCGACGATACCAACTATGCGATTGAAGCCTATCAGTGGAAGCGCAAGATTCTCCGTCTGGCGGGCCAGATACGTACTCTCGCGACACGTGCCATCCTGGCTGCGCGCAAAAAGGAGAACGCGGAAATAGCCGCGGAAGAAAAGGAATCGGCAGTTCTCAAGGAATTGACGGCACCCGTGACTGAAACCTCTTCTGCGCTGTCAGTTCCAGTCGTGTAGGTGGAACTCAACCCTTACCAGGAACGTGCGGTTATTGCCAACGGTCACTGCACGGTTCTAGCCTGCCCGGGGTCAGGAAAGACACGCGTATTGGCCTCGCGTGCAGCTCACTTGCTCGAGGCATATGAGCAGGGGCGGGTATGTGCGGTCACCTTTACCCGTGATTCAGCCGATGAGCTGAAATCGCGAATACTGACAACCTGCGGCCATGCCAATGCAACTCGATTGGCTGTGGGAACCTTCCATTCGATTGCACTGGCCCAGATACGCCGGAACAGATCTCCGGGACTGGGGCGACTGATTTCGGAAGGAGAGCGACTGTCGTTGATCCGACGATGCTGGAAACAGCATGCCAAACGCCATTCGCTGGAGAGCGTGATTCAGGCCATCGATTCTTCAAAATCAAAGATTGACTGGCAGCCGGTCGAAAGCGCAGCCATCATGGCGGCACTCACGACCTATGGCGAACTGTTGCACGCCGAGGGAGCCATCGATTTCTCCGATCTCATGCTCAAGGCCGTTCAGGACATGAATACAAAGTCCGCACCGCCACTCTCGGTGCGATGGCTCTTGGTGGATGAAGCCCAGGACATGGATGAAGTGCAGATGGAGTGGGTCAAGGCACACGCCAGACAAGGCATTGAAGTCACACTCGTCGGCGACGACGATCAAAGCTTGTACTCATTCCGACATGCCATGGGGTATGCCGGACTCAAGCACATTTCGGAATACCTTTCGTCGGCCGTAATGTCCTTGCCGATCAATTACCGATCACCAGACAACATCGTTCAACACGCCAACCAACTGATCGCTTACAACGCTGATCGAGCACCGAAGGCCATCGAAGCGTTCAATAAGTTGCTTGGCGCTATCGACATCATGCGCGTCGCTGATCGCTGGAGCGAGGCTGACCTGATTGCGGCCCATATCGCTGCGAAAAATGATCGTGAATCATGGGCTGTACTTGGCCGAACCAACAGCATGCTGGACACGGTGGAAGTGGCCTTCGTGGAAGGGAACGTCCCGTATTACCGCTTGGGAGGTAAAAGTGTCTGGGATAAAACCGTAGGTAGCACGCTGATGGGTCTGCTGCACTCCGTAGCTGGCGGGAGCTGGACGGGCCTAGCCAACACCCTATTCTTTTGTGCCATGGCGCCAGCGCTCGTAAATGACCTCTCCCGAGTCCTTCCTGACGCCACGTGCCTTGAAAGGCTCGACGCGATCAATCACGATCATCCGCTTCTCGAGAACTCCAAGAGTGATAGGGAATTGTTTGCAAGCATTCAAGAGGCGATGCGCGATTGGGTGCAGCAAGACCGTCTTGATCGCCCTGCACTGGTAATTCATGCCGTGTCCGCATGGCTTGCTGAGCGTACTACCGAAGAAAACGCCACCCTGCTCCAGCGGCTTGAAGGCATTTTGTGCCGAATGAACGGGCGCCTATTGAACCGTGTGGCGGCGGCCACCAGTCGCTGCAAATCGATCAGTACCGGAACCCCCATCATGACCTTGCACGCAGCGAAGGGACTGGAGTTTTCGAATGTGTGGATCATGGGTGCCGAGGATGGCAACCTTCCCCACGTCGAGTCTACGCCTGAGGAAGAGCGCCGCTTGTTCTATGTCGGCATGACACGCACAAAGGGGGATCTGATCGTCAGCAGCGCTTCGGATGAAGGGCCAGTTTCAAGGTTCATTGCTGAGGCTGATTTGCAGCGGACTCAAACTCAAATCGATGAGGGTAAGATCGGTGATAGTCCTCACCACCAACTTAGGGTGGGCATATAACCTCAGGTCGCTGAAGGCGGCTCCTCGATCGGCGCTTTCGGGGCCGGTCGTTCCACCCATACATGGAGTGCTCTGAACGCACGCGCCGCAGGCGCTGCGCGGGTATGCTCAGTTGCGAGAAGTCCTCCCGCATCTATTGTCACAGGAGCTGCGCAACGCTTTGCCGCCTCGCTAGTTGCCGCCGAAAAATATCCCTTTAGCTGCTCGGTTGGGTCGTTGAAACCTGGAGTGCAGTAGCCGAGCATCATTCCGAAGTTCATCTGTGGCGCATACAGGCCCGCTACGAAACGGTGCAAACCATTGACCACATACTCGCGGCAGCCGCTTGAGGCATCGATCAACTTTGCCTCCACAAACAAGGCTGACTCTTCCCTGTCCTCTCCAGGAGCGGTTCGCGTCAGCCGAAACGACAGGTCCGGCATCTGTTCGGTACTGCTCAGCGTGGCTGTAGACTGCTTCCCGTCCCGAACAATCGTCTGAAAGATTTCCTTCCGGAAGATCCCGGTCGTGGCATTGTCCAGTCGTTCATTGAGGATTTCTGCGATCTTAGTTGTTAGCTCATCCTCGTCGTCGTAGTGACCGGTCTGGAACTTTGCAGACTTCCAATAATCGAAAGTATCGATCTGAGCCCACGCATCCTGAATCGCCGCCACGACTTCATTGATCGATGTCGAGCTCCAAGTCGAAGAGACCGGGCTCCGCTTTTGGTCCCGAGGATGGAAGAAGCAAAACTCTTGAGTCACAGTGAATGCTGATCTACCCAAGCGATGATAACTTGCGCGGCGAGAATCGCTCGCGACGGGAGCCAGAGACGCTTGAGCGCCAACTGCCCAAACACGAATTCGCCGTCGCGGGTTCTAGCCCAGACTTCCCCTTGTGGATACTTCTCCCGCACCAAGACCTCTAGTGATTGGGCATCGACATGTGCGAGGGTGTCGACGTCGCCCAAAGTCTCGGCGCCACGCTCCCGAACGCGTCGATCGAGCTTCCAACGGACGAAGCGCCAGCCGCGTAAGGCCGACCCGCTGTCCACTGGCATCATCGAGGCGATGTCGATACTGACTCCCAACTGCGTTAGCTCGTTGCGAAGCGCTTCAACGTAGCATTCGAACTGCGAGTTGGTGACCCATGACATGCCACTCTGTCGCGCTTTGCCTATGGGATAGGCCACGGACAGCGTGTCACGAATCAGTGCACACTCGGATGCATCAAGCCCTGCGATCTTAGACACCCAAGTGTCGATGGCGCACTGCAACCCCGGTGCTGCGCGCCCCACCTTGTCGAACAGGTCCTCAATCTCGGACGGGTGCGTCAACCGCATCTCCAGCGCAACCTTGAGTTCGACGATGGGCGTGTTTTCGATGTCCTCGCTGAGTAGCGCCTTGATGCCAAAGCCAAACTGGGTGGATGTGAGCGTGTGGAAGTAGGAGTAGAAGGAACTGTTGACCCAGACCACGCAATACTTGGCGGCCAGCATGGCATCAGCATCATCCTGCTTGAACGGTGCTCCACACCATGCAAAGGGGAAAACGACCGGCGCCGCGTCATCCGATGGAAGAACCACTGCGGAACGAACAAAGTCGTCTTCCCGGCCCATTTTTTGGGTGATGAGCAGCATCGGAGGCGTGAACCACTCAGCAGTCGGCCCAGAGCGAATTGGTCCAGGCTCAAATGAAAGATGTATGTCATTTGTGTGAATCGCACCCGCTACTCTGCTATGAGACTTCGCCGTCAGCAACTTTGCGCTCGCTGGAAACGACTCCATCCACTTCGGGATCTTTGCATTGATGTCTCCCTTTTTGATGCCACGCATCAGGCGCTGGGAGGCAAATCCTTCGACAAACCTCCCTAGCAACTTCAGCGAAGGGCGCCTCAAAGAGCCTCGACTGCTGCCGTAGCCCGCATCGAATCGCGCATGTAGCCGAACGAGGAAGGCAGCATCGAGCGCGCTGCCCTTCGTCCGTGCAACCAGCCCGCCAGGTTGGTCGAAATCATCCGCGTTGATACGCCAACTCGACATCGGATCAATGCGGAGTTGGCGGCGCTTCGTCAAGACCGGTTCGACTGCGAGAGACAGAAACAGCGAACGATGACCCGGTACCGGCCGGCGGTTTCTTGCAAACACTATGCAGAAAGGGGCTTCGATACCGGGCCAAAGCAGCTTCTCGTGGTTTACGAACTCGCTCGCATCAAGAAAACCACTGAGTTCAATGGCCTCGAAGAGGTCGCGTCGAGCTTGCCTCCACTTTCCGCTTTGCTTGGTGAGTAAGCGCTGGTGCATGATCATCGAGATCACGCCACCTTCTCGAGCCCATTCTGTCGCCTTCCAAAGGAACGCTAGGTCAGGCACTTTGTCCGGATGGGCATATTGCGGAGACTGCGCCCCCCTAGCCTGCAACCGTCCATTTGCGATACTTTCGATCATGTCGCCTAGCGGATCACTTGAGAGTTCCTGGGGTAAGTCTTCGAGCTCATCGTTTTTAAGCTTGGACAACGAGATCGAGGTCCAAGGCGGATTGCCAACCACGATGTCAAATTTTCCTTTGAGCTCAGGAAGGTCTCGCAGGCTTCCCAAGACGTCACCCACAGACGTCGGCTTCGTATGATCACCGACCTTACGCAGGACCGTTCCGATCAACGGCTCGCTGAATCTAAGCTTTTCAGGAGGCGCGGGATTTGCGTCCAGCTCGATAGATGTCAGATAGAGCGTTAGCGCCGCGAGGTTAAGCGCGTCACTGTTGATGTCCAACCCCTGCAGTTGGCTATAAAGAATCGAGCGCAATCGGACGGTATCGGGCCATTGACCACCATCCTGGATGGCGCGTAACCGCGCCAACTCCCTATAGGCAAGCGACAGAAACACAGCCGCACCGACGGCCGGATCCAGCACCTTTGCAAAGGCTGCCTCATGCTCTGGCAGTCCCGCCAAGGTCTGGCGCACCATTGTCCGCGCGATGTGTCGGGGAGTGAAGTGAACACTGCTACGTTTGGCATCACCAGGTGCTTTGCGCCTCGCGTAGTCCTCATAGACCTCGCTCAGAGTGCCAGCTGGGATATGGGAAAAGTCGAGCCGGTCCCACAAGGGAAGTTGCCCTCCCGCATTGGTGCGGCCTACGATCCATCCAATCGGCGTAAGCGCGGTGGGCGATTCCGAGGTCAAAGCAGCGAAGTAAGCGTCGTATCCCTCATGGTGTTAGCGGCGTCATGACAGCGGCACTCGTCGGCGTTCACACTTGGCGGCGGATTTTCTGGACGGCGGATAGGTTTGACGGGTAGACGAAACAGGGGCCATGACGGCC
>CAISUK010000222.1 GCA_903888645.1 uncultured Pseudomonadota bacterium
GTGAGGAACACGTTGAGCTTGACCACGTCGGCCAGCGAGCCGTCGGCCGCTTCCGCCACTGCTTTCAGGTTCTGGAACACGCGATGGATCTGCGCTTCGATGCCCTCGACCATCTGCATGCTGGCCGGATCGAGGCCGATCTGACCGGACATATAGACGGTGTTGACGACCTTGACGGCCTGCGAGTAGGTGCCAATGGCTTGCGGCGCTTCGGCGGTGGCGATGATGGTCTTGCTCATGCGATTTCCTTGGTTTTGTCTTACAGCACTTCGCCGGCGTGATCGGCCAGGCGCGAACGCTCGCCACGCGCCAGGGTGACGTGGCCGGAATGCGGCCAGCCCTTGAAGCGGTCGACCACATAGGTGAGACCCGAGGAGCCCTCGGTCAGATAGGGCGTGTCGATCTGGCCGATGTTGCCCAGGCACACCACCTTGGTGCCGGGACCGGCACGGGTGATGAGCGTCTTCATCTGCTTCGGCGTCAGGTTCTGCGCTTCGTCGATGATGAGAAACTTGTTGATGAAGGTGCGGCCGCGCATGAAGTTGAGCGACTTGATCTTGATGCGGCTACGGATCAGGTCCATGGTCGCGGCACGACCCCAGTCGCCGCCGTAGGGGCCGCCGGGCGCGCCCTTTTCGCCGTCATCGGCAGGTTTGTTGAGGACGTCGAGGTTGTCCTCGAGGGCACCCATCCACGGCGTCATCTTCTCTTCCTCGGTGCCGGGCAGGAAACCGATATCTTCACCCACCGGAACGGTGACGCGAGTGATGATGATTTCGGAAAAACGCTTGGTCTCGAGTGTCTGTGTCAGCCCGGCTGCCAGGGTCAACAGGGTCTTGCCGGTACCAGCCTGGCCGAGCAGGGTGACGAAATCGATGTCCGGATCGAGCAATAAATTGAGGGCAAAGTTCTGTTCGCGATTGCGTGCCGTGATGCCCCACACAGCATTCTTCTGATGGCCGTAATCGATCAGTGTTTCCAGCAGCGCGCTGCGTCCGGCGGCTTCGCAAACCGCGGCCTGGAATGGCTTGTCGTTGCTGCCGCCGGCTTCCAGGAAAACGAATTCATTGACCAGAAAATCGGGACAGAGCGGCCCCTTGATGCGATAGAGGGTGCGACCTTCCTTCTTCCACGACTCCATGTCCTTGCCGTGGGTTTCCCAGAAATCCGCCGGCAACTCGGCCGTTCCGGTATACAGGAGATCGGTGTCTTCGAGAACCTTGTCATTGAAATAATCCTGAGCGGCGAGGCCGAGGGCGCGCGCCTTGATGCGCATGTTGATGTCTTTCGACACCAGGATGACCGGGCGCTTCGGGAACCGTTCGACCAGGTGCATGACCACGCCGATGATCTGGTTGTCGGCCTTGGCTGTCGGCAGCGACACCGGCAGCACGTTGTTGATGGCCTCGGTCTGCAGGAACAGGCGGCCGCTGGCGAGACCGCGCGACGGTTCCTCGAGGGCGATGCCGGCGTTGATGTCGTCCTCGCTGGCGCTCACCACTTCGTCCAGCGTGCGGCTGACCTGGCGGGCATTGCGCGCCACCTCCGACATGCCCTTCTTGTTGGCGTCGAGTTCCTCGAGCGTCATCATTGGCACGTAAATGTCATGTTCCTCGAACCGGAACATGCTGGTCGGGTCGTGCATCAGGACATTGGTGTCAAGGACGAACAGCTTGCAAACTCTGTTGGCTTTGGCTGACTTGCTGCGTTTGGAATTCATCGAATGATTGTCTTGACAGAGGTTGGCGAAATTACAGGCTCTTTACGGCTTCTAGCACTTCGGCGGCATGACCAGGTACCTTGACGCCGCGCCATTGCCGGCGCAACACACCCGAGGCGTCAATCAGAAAAGTGCTGCGTTCGATGCCGCGCACCTGCTTGCCATACATGTTCTTCATCTTGATCACGTCGAAGATGGCGCAGGCGGTTTCCTCGGCGTCGACCAGCAATTCAAAGGGTAGCTCGAACTTGGCCTTGAAGTTTTCATGCGATTTGAGACTGTCGCGCGAGATCCCAAAAACGGCACAAGAGTGTTTCCTGAATTCCGCGTCAAGATCGCGAAATTGCTGCGCTTCGGTGGTACAGCCTGGCGTGTTGTCTTTCGGGTAAAAGTAGATCACCAGCGAAGTACCGCGATGCCCGGCGAGACTGAATGTGCCGCCAGTACTCGGCAGGCTGAAATCGGGAACCGGTTGGTCGAGCATGCTGTTCTCCTGATTGATTCGGTTTGCAGTTTTATTGATCGGCGAGAAATTCGCAACCTTGCAGCATCAGTGTGCCTGAACGGCCGGGAACTTCGCCGCGAATGATTTCGTGCCTGGGCAGTGTAGCCAAATCGAGGCCGGCGCGGATGGTTTCCAGCGAGGTCAATGTGTAGCCCTGTTCTCCCCAGCCCTGCAGGAGCCGATCGAACACGGGCGCCAGCTTCATGCCTTCGAGCTCGGCGTGCAGGGTGTACACGTGACCATGCGCTGGCTGCTGCTGGCGGGTCCTGTCGAGCAGGGCCTGGTGGACGGTGTCGACAGTAATGTCATCAATGCCGATCAACTCGTCGAGGGTTGGCAATGTCGTCGGCAGTTGCGGGCAGTTGACGATTTCTGCGTTGTACACCGGCAAGAACGGGTGCGTGCCGCGCGTGTCGGATGCATAGGAAAAATCGTAGCGCTGGGTCAATCGCATGGCATGCGCGTTCATTTGCCACCCGGCGGCACCGTGAGTCAGCGCCTTGCTGTGGAAAATTTCGCGGAAGCGGTCGCAAGCGGCAGACACCTCCCGTTCGGTCCAGGCCATATCCGCCTGCTCGACGGAGTCCTGCCAGCGCACATGATCCCAGCAGTGAATGCCGACTTCGTAACCGGCATCGCGCACGCCGCGCATGATGTCGGCGCACTCGCGGCCGATGTCCGGGCCGGGCAGCACGGTGCCGTACATCAGCGTCTTCAATCCGTAGTGTTCGACCACCGAGGTACGCGACACCTTCTTCATGAATCCCGGCCGAAAGGCGCGCTTGATGGCGCGTCCGGTGTGATCAGGGCCGAGCGAGAACAGAAATGTGGCGCTGGCGTTATGCTTTCGTAATAACTCGACCAGTCGCGGGACGCCGATCAATGTACCCCGGTAAGTGTCGACATCGATCTTCAGCGCCAAGGCCGTCATTCGACGAGGCGGCGGGCCTCGGCGACGTCGCCGCGATAGGCGTCAAAAATGTGCCTGAGCGCAGTGGCCATATCGACCCGCGGCGCCCAGTCGAGATCGGCCATGGTATTGGTGATTTTCGGCACGCGATGCTGGGTGTCCTGATAGCCTTTTCCGTAATACTCGCCGGAGGTGGTTTCGACCATCTTTACCTGAGCGGCGCTACTTGCGTATTCGGGATATTCACGGGCCAGGTCGAGCATCATTTGCGCCAGTTCGCGCACGGAGAAGTTGTTCTTCGGGTTGCCGATGTTGTAGATCTTGTGGTTGGCAATGTCGTCCTTGTTGTCGATGATCTTCATCAGCGCATCAATGCCGTCCGAAGCATAAGTGAATGAACGCTTCTGGGCACCGCCATCGACCAGCTTGATCGGCTCGCCGCGGACGATGTGGCCGAGGAACTGGGTGATGACGCGCGAGCTGCCTTCCTTCGGCGTGTAGATCGAGTCGAGTCCCGGCCCGATCCAGTTGAAGGGGCGGAACAGCGTGTATTGCAGGCCTTCCTGCTGGCCGTAGGCGTGGATGACGCGGTCCATCATCTGCTTGGCACAGCTGTAGATCCAGCGCGGCTTGTTGATCGGGCCGAGGATCAATTCGGAATTCTCCGGATCGAATTCCGGATCCTTGCACATGCCGTAGACCTCGGAAGTCGACGGGAAAATCACCCGCTTTTTGTATTTCACCGCCTGACGGATGATGGGCAGATTGGCTTCGAAATCGAGTTCGAAGACGCGCAGGGGCTCCTTTACATAGGTAGCTGGCGTGGCGATCGCCACCAGGGGCAGGATCACGTCACACTTGCGCACGTGGTATTCGATCCACTCCTTGTTGATCATGATGTCGCCTTCAAAGAAATGGAAGCGATCATGATCCATCAGATCGGCGACCCTTTCCGACTGCATGTCCATGCCATAGACGGACCAGTCGGTGGTCTCGATGATGCGTTGCGAGAGGTGGTGGCCGATGAAGCCATTGACGCCAAGGATGAGGATTTTTTTCATGATGGTTTCAGGTCAGGCAAATTGGTTTCCCGCCGATCCGGGCAAGCAGTGTGGCGGGCTCAATGGCTTCGCCGTCCAGTTCCAAGGCCGTAATTCTAACAAGGCCGCCATCGCCGCAGCGGGCGAACAGGCAATCCTCTTCGACAAAGAGCATCGGCGAGCTGTTGACAACTTTTTTTCCGGCAACGCCGAGGCTGTGCAGAACACGCAAGTGCCGGCCAGCAACTGTGCAGAAGGCGCCCGGGTAGGGTGGCGCCACGGCGCGGATCAGGCTATGTATTTCGGTCGCTGGGAGCGTCCAGTCGATGCGTCCATCTTCAGCCTTGCGGCCACCGAAATAGCTGCCCCGAGTGACGTCCATGGGACTGTGCTCGGCCGTGCCGGCCAACAGCGCCGGCAGCGCGCGAGCCAGTGTCATCTCGGCCGCCACTGTCACCTTGTTGAAGACGTCGAAAGCGGTGTCGTTACCGAGAATCGGCACCGCCTGCTGCGCGACAATGGCACCGGCATCGGGTTTTTCGACCATCGCGTGCAGCGTCGCGCCGGTTTCGCTCTCGCCTTTCAGCACCGCCCAATTGACCGGGACGCGGCCGCGGTATTTGGGCAGTAGCGAGCCGTGCATGTTGTAGGCGCCGCGTTGCGCCGTCGCCAGTAGTGGCGGCTTGAGCATCTGCCGGTAATAGAAGGAGAACAGGAAATCCGGTGTCAGTGCAGCAATTTTCGCCACTATTGAGGGATCGTTGGCGTCCGTCGGCGTGGTCGTTTCGATGCCGTGGAGCCTTGCCAGTGCGGCGACGCTCTCGAACCAGATCGTCTCCGCCGGGTTGTCCTCGTGGGTGACAACGAGTGCTACATCGACGCCATGCGACAGAAGCACCGACAGGCAACGAACGCCGACGTTGTGGTAGGCGAAGACGACTGCTCTGGCGGGGCCGTTCATGCAGCCATCTGTTCGTAAGAGAAACGCGGAATATCCGCCCGTTCGCTGGCGTGTTCCACGGTGATTCCGCAGATGTTGCCGGCCGCGTCGACGTCCAGCAGTGTATTCTCGTCGAGATCGCGAGTTTCGGCGACGATTTTATCGGCGCGAAATTCGATGTAGAGCGTATCAGTGTCTGAAAAGTACTTGATCTTCATAGTCTGAAACCCCTGTCGAAGAAGGCATTGTGGACGGTTTCGCCGTCGGGAAGAAGGATAACGCGCAGGTATTTGCCATCGGCCTCGTTGATGCGGCCCCAGCGCCGGATTCGACCGTCAGCCTGGAAAGTTTCCCTTTCAGGTTGCAATACAAAGCGTTCAATCCAGTCAATTTGGATACCAGCGCGATCGGAACGCTCATGCAAGGTCAGGAAATACGCTGTGAAGTTCATTCCTTTTGCTCGAGCACGGCGTCGACCAGATAGCGCGGCCGGTGCCGCACCTGCTGGTAGATGCGGCCAATATATTCACCGAGCAAGCCCACACCGAACAGGGTCAGGCCGATCAGGAAGAAGGCGACGCCGAACAAGGTGAACAAACCCTCCGCTTCCGGGCCGACGATGACGCGGCGGATGGCGAGGAAGACGACGAACAGCGCCGAGAGGAAGGAGATACCCATGCCGAGCATCGAGAACCATTGCAGCGGCACCAGCGAAAAACCGGTCATCAGATCGAAGTTGAGGCGGATCAAGCTGTACAGCGAATACTTGGATTCACCAGCGTGGCGCTCCTCGTGGCCGATGACAACCTCGGTCGGGCGCTGGGCAAAGGTATAGCCAAGCGCCGGCACGAAGGTGCTGACCTCGCGGCAACTGTTGATGGCATTGACGATGGAGCGTGAATAGGCACGCATCATGCAACCCTGGTCGGTCATCTTGATGCGCGTGATGCGTTCGCGCAGCCGGTTCATGGCGCGCGACGCCCAGCGCCGCCAGGCGCTATCCTGACGCAGCCGACGAATGCTGCCGACATAGTCGTGGCCTTCGCGCATTTTCGCGACGAGGGCGCCAATGTCCTCCGGCGGATTTTGCAGATCGGCATCCAGGGTGATGACAATGTCACCCCGGCTATGCTCGAAGCCGGCCATGATCGCCATGTGCTGGCCGAAGTTGGCGGCAAACAGCACGACGCGCGTCACATCCGGCCGCGCCTGGAACTGCTCGCGCAGGATCGCCGCTGACCGGTCGCGGCTGCCGTCGTTAATGAAGATCACCTCATAGCTCGTACCGAGCGCGTCGAGCGCCGGATAAAGGCGGGCGAACAAGGCGGCGAGGCCGTCTTCTTCGTTGTACACGGGGACGATGATGGAGAGTTCGGGGGAGGGCATAAGGTTCGGAGGGATGGTACTTGACGCGCAAATTCAGCGGCGAGTGAACCGAGTCCGCTGTAATGCAGGGTCAGGTACTGGTGGCATGGCTGGCCGGGGCAGAAACGGATGTCCGGCTGCGATATGTTCAGCCTCGGACTTCTTCAGGTCTTCATAAATCGCACGCAGGTCATAATTGAACTTGGCCGCGTGGGCATCTCGAATGGCCCGCACTTCTTCGACAATTTCGTCAATCAGCATTTTCTTCTCCAACAAGTTCTTCCGGGGTACAAATGAACGGCAGGAACAAACCGTTCTGGTCAAGGTAGGCAGCGATACCTCTTTGAATCTCCGGGTTTGCTATGTGCCGACAGTTCCAGGTCAGCAGATAATCCACGCCGTAAACCGTGGCGACTGCAATGTGCAGTGCATCTTCCGCCGCTTTGGATGGGACGATTCCTTGCCTTACCAACGCCTCAGCGATATTGAGTGCCTCTTCGCTGATCAAGAGCAAGGGCATTTCAGCCAATACGGCCAGTCGCTTATTGGCGGCACCGGGGTCGCCAGCCCCACACTCTCGCAACACCGACTCTGACACCAACAGTTCGTACTGATTTCGGGTTTCCCACCACGCCAGAGTAATTTGCTGGTGCGCAGCGCCCAGGATGGTCTTGCTTGGGCGAGCCGTCAGATAGCTAATGACGGATGTTTCAACGTAAACCTTGCGCTTCATGATTTCAATCCTGAATTCAATTCGACCCTGGCTCCTTTGGCTCTTTTATTCAGTACCTAAATGCGCCCTTGCAATTCGGACAAACGAAGTCAATTTGCTTGGCAGTTGCGGGTACGGAGTGCTTGCAGGTTGGGCACGTTACGATTTTTGAGGGCACGGACGCCTGATTAGTGATCGCGTTCTTTGGGGTAGCCCCTAAAGCCGATGAAGGCTTCGGGCTCTTGGTTTGTCGTTGTGCAATTTTCAGCTGGGGTATCTCGGAGATGCTTGGTCTGCGAGTAGCTGAAATGCCTCTTTCTCTTAGGTGGGCAATGAGTGGGTCAAATCCGTTGTCCTTTGAAATAATGTGAAATGCCGCTGCTGGGAAACGCGAGGACAACTGCCCAATCCAAAATGCAATGTGAAAATCCAACGCGTTCTTACCGTTTCCGGAAATCTTTACGTATGTCGCATTGGGACCCATTTGCTGGAGTGCTGACGCAATTTCAAATGACACTTTGGTTTGGCTGGCACCAACAAATACGATGACGCTAAATTTAGCCTGTTCTACAGCCGACAGAGATTCTGGCTGTACGTTTTCAAAGTCGATGAGTATGAAATTGGTGTTCAAGAGTGGGTCTTCCTCGTGATGAGCGCTAGCGTAGCAACTAAAGGGAAAAAGCTCGAATTCATTTAAGGTGCGAGCGGATCGCGGGTTTTGGCGCCGATTGTTCTGGCGGCGGCCATCAGTTGTTTATCGCATGTCACCAGAGTGGCCTGAACATGCTGGCTGATCGCCAGATGCAGGGCGTCGCCGGAACGCAAGGGCAGGTTGAAGCGCGTCAGCAAGACTTGTGCTTCCTTTTGGTGGTGACCTGCGCAGGCGATGAGTTCGCAGGACTCATTGGCGAACGCCACTATCGCGTGGAAGGCGCGGCTGGCGGCGTCCGTGCCGAGTTCGCCGCGGCGCAGCCGGATCCCGAGGGCCGAGGCGCATTCAGTCAAGCCCCAGTCGCTGAAGGCCAGTGGCTGGCGACGGGAGGCGATCCACTTGCCGATGGATTCCGACATCGGTTCGCGAACGAACAGGCTCAGGACAACCGATGTATCCAGATAAAGCATCAGTAGCTGGCGTCGCGCATTTCGCGGATCAGGTCGGTTGCGGATGTTTCCACGGCCGGCATCGATTCGCGGAAAGCCCGTATTGTTTGCCAGTCCGGTGGGCGTTTGACAGGCCGTATCGGACATAGGTTTGCCACCGGTCGTCCGCGACGGGTAATGATGAGTTCCTCGCCGCCTTCGACGCGCGCAAGCAACTCGGAAAGATGGGCCTTGGCTTCGGCTACGGTGCAGGTGGTCACGGTTTCATTATGGTCATCAAGATGACCATAATGGTAGCCGGTCAGGAGGTGAATCGCAAGTTCGCCGTCATCGCCTCGCCAAATGCGGCGACGACGCGATCCACGTCGCTGTCCTGCATTGCCGGAAACAGCGGCAGTGTGACAGTGCGTCGGCCGATGTCTTCCGCGACTGGAAAATCCCCCTCCTTGCAACCTCTGGCGCGATAGAGCGAGAACAAATGCAGCGCTGGGTAATGGACGCCGACGCCGATGTCGCGTTCCTTCATGGCGGCGATGAAGGCGCCTCGATTGGTTCCCTCATTTCCGTACATGGGCAGCAGCGGCTGGAACATATGCCAATTGCAATTATCGAAGTCGCGCGGCGGCAATTCGAGGCCGGGCAGGGCGAGAGTGTCGAAGTGTTGGAAGTAGAGCTTCGCCAATTCGCGGCGGCGCGTCGTGAATTGGTCGATGTGTTTGAGTTGGCCGAGGCCGATGGTGGCGGCGATGTCGGTCATGTTGGCTTTGCCGCCCAGCACATCGACATCCATGCCGCAGTCCGGGAAGCGCCGTACACCCTGCAGCCGCAAGCGTTCGCAGAGTGCCGGGTCGATGTCGCCGGGCAGCACCAGGGCGCCGCCTTCGCCTGTGGTCAGGTTCTTGTTGGCGTGGAAGCTGAAAGAGACGAAGTCTCCGGTGCTGCCAATTTTGCGGCCATGCCATGAGGCGCCGAACGACTGCGCGGCATCCTCGACGACGCGTAGCTTGTGATGATCCGCGATGGCATAAAGCTGGTCGCGATCGACCGGCAGTCCGGCCAGGTCGACCGGGATGATGGCCTTGGTCTTCGTCGTGATCGCCGCTTCGATTTTGCTTAGGTCGATGTTGCGCGTCGCCGGATCCGCATCGACGAATACCGGCGTAGCGCCGACTTCGAGAATGACGTTGGCGGTGGCGACCCAGGTCAATGGCGTAGTGATGACTTCGTCGCCTGGCCCGACGCCGGCCAGGCGCAGGGCGATCTCCATGGTGATGCTGCCGGAATTGAAGACGCGTACCGGGCGGCCACCGAAGTACTGCGACAGCGCTTCCTCGAAGGCCTTGCAGTTGGGTCCGGTGGTGAGCCAGCCGGAGCGGAGCACGTCGGCGACCGCGGCAATGGTTTCTTCGTCGATGCTGGGGCGGGTGAAAGGCAGGAAACTCATCTCAGGAACGCCCCACGATATAGACACCAAGAACGATGAAGCCGATGCCGAGCATCTTCTGCGCCGTCAGGGCTTCGCCGAACCAGTAATGGGCGACGGCGGCATTGACCACATAACCGATCGAGAGCATCGGGTAGGCGACGCTGACCGGCACCCGCGACAGCGCCATGATCCACACAACCAGGCTAATGGCATAACAGGTCATGCCGCCCATGATGAACGGCTGGAATGCCAGCTTGAGGCCGACCGGAATGGCATTTTCCAGTTGGAACTCGAAATGGCCGACGGCATTGGTGCCGGCCTTGAGCAGCAACTGGGCTGCGGCATTGAGCAGCACACCGGTGAGGATGAGGGCGAAGCTGATTGCGTTCATGGCTTATGTCATCCTACGAAGTTGTTGCGTATAGCCGCGCATTCTGGTGATAATCGGCGCCCATTCTATGTTGGAAGAACCATGAAACCCAGTCTGCTCGATCGGATCACCATTGAGCCCGGCAAATGCGGTGGGCGCCCATGTATTCGTGGTATGCGTATTCGTGTTACGGATATCCTGGGTCTGCTCGGTGCGGGAGCTTCTCATCAGGAAATACTTGAGGACTATCCTGTTCTTGAGGAAAAAGACATTCTGGCTGCGCTTGAATATGCAGCCGCTCAGACGGACCACGCCATCCTGATTGCCGCATGAGCTTGTTGGTCGATAATCAGTTGCCATTGGCTCTGGCCCGCCACCTTGCTGCCAGCGGCTGGGAATGCAGCCACGTGCAGGATGTCGGGCTGGGCGAAGCCGAAGACCGAACAATCTGGCAGTACGCCAAGGAACGTGCCCTAATCATCATTACCAAGGACGAAGATTTTCAGGCGCTCGCCAACCGACAACGCAGCATCCCGCCACAGGTGGTCTGGGTTCGACTTGGCAATTGTCGAAAAGTGGTTTTGCTGGAAGCGTTTTCGAGAATACTGCCTGACTTGCGTGATATGTTGGCCGCCGGCGATGCCGTGGTCGAAATTCGCTAGGCATTCTGTCGAAACCGGCTGCGGATACGGAATGGCCAGTTCGCCACTGGCTGGCGCGCTTGTCATGGCTTTCTCACGATGATGCGCCGCGTGTCTTCGCCAACCACGCGCATCGGCAGATCGCCAGCGGCGGCGATGTTCTTGTAATTGTCACGCGACATCAAGGCGAAGGCGTCCTTATCCATGTTCCAGCGCTGCTTGAAGGCTTCCAGCGTCGGCAGCCATTTGTCGGGTTCCTGATCAATGCCGAAGGCGAGTTCGTCGCGGTAATCGACCAGCGTCACAGTACGGTCGAGATAATAGGGCAGAGTCTGGTCGTAGGTCTGCACGCTGTAGAAGGGAACGCCGGGCGTCAGCAGCGGTTTGACCTGCTGTGAAATCTGCCATGCGGAGTTCGACGCGGCGAGGTTTTCATGACCGAGCAGAGTGACCAGGCTGCCCAGGCCACCGCCCAGGGCAAGGCAGATGATGGCCGTGGTGAACCGGTCACGGCCGGTCAGCCACAATGCCGCACCGCTGCCGGCAAACCACAGGACGGCGGCCACGGTGAGCCATTCCGCATATCCTGACATCATCTCCGGGGTCGATTCGGCATCGCCGAGTTGCGCGACATAAGGTGGCAGCAGCGCCCCGACCGCGCCGGCGGCGATGACGATGGGCACCAAGTGCCTGATGAGGGTGCGCCGCTCGCAGCGCGCCAGGAAATCCCCCAGCAGCAGCGCCAGGGCCGGGAAGAGCGGAAGGAAAGATGAGCAGAAAAAACATCTCGCCATTATGGAAAACCAGAAACGCTCATTTACAGAATTGTTAACCACACGCGATTCAGTGATAAATGAATCGATGTTGACATTTGATCAGATTGAAAAAGACCTGAATACGGTAAAAGAGAAGGAAAACATAATATCGATGCAGTCGTCAGATAAGGAATTTTCAAAGGACAAAAA
>CAISUK010000223.1 GCA_903888645.1 uncultured Pseudomonadota bacterium
GCCCAGCGCCGCCGCCTGCTCCGCCAACCGACGTGTACCCGCAACATTGACGGCACGATATGTCGCCAGCGGGTCCACTGCAGGATCGCTCAGCAGATGCACCCGTGCCGCGCAGTGGATCAATGTCTCCACGCCGTCTAACGCAATCGCCCAATCCGTCTCCGGACCAATCCCGCCTACAGCTACTTCATCGATAGCGGCAGTCGATTTTCTGCGTACGATCTGGCGCGTCGAAATTCCGCGCGCGAGCAGTGTTGCGCACAACGATTGACCGACAAAGCCTGCCGCCCCGGTTACGGCAACGCGCATCGTTTAACCCTTTCGCGCGGTTTGAATCTCACCCTCAATCTCCGCTTTCGGGAGCCGCGGAGGGTTTGGAGTACCTGGCATGGTAGTCGACGTAACCAACACTGCAAGTCTTGAAAGTTTGGCCGTGGCTTCGCACAAATTGCATCGCTCCATCAAACGCTCCCCACCGATTAGCTAGTGTTGTCCAAAGGGAACTACTCACTTAGGTTCCCCCCTGTGTTTCGTCTTCCAACCCATCTGCATTATGCCGCCAATTTCTGCTCAGGCTGAGTGCCAATCCAGTCTTTCACGAATTTCAAGGCCGCGGCGTAACCGAGCTGAAAACGGCAACATTTCAGTTGCCGGCCTACTGAAATAGGCTCTTGCAACCCATCTCTCGTGCTGCGCGCCGACTTGCATTCGTTGAAGAAGGCGCAAGGGCCGACCGGCGCGCCGCGCTTCGTCGTCGAGGATGAAGGCCAGGGTAGCCACGCCGACCGCGCCTGGGCGTGTTTCCTGAGCATCAACGCGGCGTCCAACCCGATTGCGCCGATTGCCTATCGCAGCCTGCCCAGCGAGATCGGCATCGGCGCACCGATGGATTTCCGAGGATATTGACATGGCCAAAAACGTTGCAAAACCCGACATCAACGAAATTGCCACGACCCGCGACGGCCGCGACATCACCCGGCCGTGGGTCAATGCGCTGTGGCCATTGCCCACCGAAGACACGGTGCTGCTGGAACGTGGCGGCGGCGATTACAAGCTCTACCATGAAGTGCTGCGCGACGACCACGTCAAGGCGGCCGTCGAACAGCGCCGCCGCGCTGTGGTTTCAAGGCCGTGGGAGGTGCGCCCCGGCGGCAAGCGGGCGATCGACAAGGCTGCCGCCGAGTTTCTTCGGGAAAACATCGACGCCATCGGCTGGGACACCATCTGCGACAAGATGCTGATGGGCATCTTTTACGGCATGGCCGTTGGCGAATGCCTGTGGGTGTCCGACGGCCGCTTCTGGCGGCTGGGCAAGGTCAAAGTGCGCAACGTGCGCCGCTTCGGCTGGTCCGGCATGGATGAATTGCTGCTCAAGACCGTCCAGAAGCCGCTCGGCGAAGTCATGCCGGAGCGCAAGTTCTGGACGTTTACGGCGGGGGCTGATCATGACGACGCGCCCTATGGGCTGGGCCTGGCGCATTGGCTGTATTGGCCGGTGTGGTTCAAGCGCAACGGCTTTCGTTTCTGGGCGGTTTATCTGGAAAAGTTCGGCACGCCGGCGGCCAAGGGGACTTATCCGGCGTCGGCTTCACAGGCCGATCAGGACTTGCTGCTGCAGGCCCTGCGCGCCATCCGCCAGGACTCGGCCGTCATCGTGCCCGAGGGCATGGCCATCGATTTACTTGAGGCGACGCGCAGCGGTACTGGCGACTATGCGGCGTTTACCGACGCCATGAACAAGGCCATCCTGGTGGCGGCGATCGGCCAGACCGGCACCACCTCGGGTACGCCCGGAAAGCTGGGCAGCGAGCAGGAACAGGGCGAGGTGCGCATGGATATCGTTCGCGCCGACGCCGATCTGCTGTCCGCCTCGTTCAATTCCAGCGTTGCCGCCTGGCTGACGGAATGGAACTTCCCCGGCGCGGCCGTACCGGGTATCTGGCGCGTCATCGACGAGCCGGAAGATTTGAAGCTGAGGAGCGACCGGGACAAGAACATCTTTGCGATGGGCTACCGGCCGACCCTGGCTTACGTGACGGACACCTATGGCGGCGAGTGGGAAGACAAGCCGGCGCCGGTGATTCCGGCGGGGCTGGTTAACCCGACCGCTGCCGATCCGGCTGCTACGCCGAGCTTTGCAGAAGGTCGCCCGCCGATCTTCACGCCCGAACAGCAGGTCATCGAGAATGGCATTGCCACCACGCTACCCAACCTGGTCAGCCCTATCGACGGAACACTGATTCGCGACGCACTCGCTTCGGCCACCGATCCCGCCGACCTCGAAGCCAAGCTGGGCGTGCTACTGGCGGACATGTCGGCCACAGACTTTCGTCGCGTAACCGAAAACGCCATGTTCGCCGCGGAAATGCTCGGCTATCTGCATGCCGAGTAAGCGGCCCATTTCGGTATCGTTCAACCTGCCGTTTACGGAGGCGATTGACGCCTTGCGGGCGCGCCGGGTGATGCTGCCCGACGACTATTACATGATGCCGGCGGTGGTGCGCCGCGATGCCTTCATGATTTCCGGACTGGCCGGTCTCGACCAGGTCGAGGCGGTCAAGGAAAAGCTCGCCAGCATCCTCGAAAAGGGCGGATCGTTCAAGGATTTTCAGGGGTTTGCGAAGACATTGAACTGGGATGTGACGCCCGCGCACCTGGAGACCATCTACCGCACCGCCATTCAGACAGCCTATAACGCCGGTGCCTGGAAACACTTCGAGCAAAGCAAACTCGACAGCCCTTATCTCATGTACACCGCGGTCAATGATTCCCGCACCCGTCCGGCGCATCGGGCACTTTCTGGCATCATCCGGCACATCGACGATCCATTCTGGGATAGTCATTCGCCACCCCTCGGCTTCAATTGTCGATGCCGCCTGATCGCCCTCGACGCCGCTCAGGCCAAGGCTCGCAGCCAGGACGGGCGGGGCCTGAACAAGCCGGTCACTGCCGACATGACTGCCGATAAAGGCTTCGGACACAAGCCAGGGCAGTGGGGCGAAACGCTGGATTTTCTGGAAAAGAAGAAGCTTGCGGCCACTACGTCGCCAATTCAGGCTGGCTTCGCCGCCCGGCCTCAGTTGCCGGATATCGCCAAGCTGGATGGCGATGCGCTGGCCTATGTGTTCGGCAACGGACGCCGTACGGGCTTCGAATATCTGGCGGCTTACGATATGGCTACGGGCAAGGTGGCCGGACGCGCCACCAGCGGCACGGCTGCCGGCGTTGCCATGCCCGCTAACCTGCGCGCGGCGGCGGCGGAGCGCGATGGCGAGCTCGTGGTCGCGCATTACCACCCAGACAGTTCCCCATTATCCGGACAGGATCTGCGGACGCTTGCCGTTTATCCGGGTATCGCCCAGGCCGTCGTCGCCGGGCTCGATGGCAGTCTATGGCGCGTGACCATCATCGAACGCGGCAACATCGAGCAAGCGCTCGACGTATTCGGAGATACCGAGCGTCTTTTCGTTCGCTCGCATGCGGCACTCTTGGACGATGAGCGCACAACCGTGATCGAGATTTCCCGACTACTGGCGCTTGACCAGGCCGGCATGATCCGTCTCGATACCAATGTCGACTGGCATACACTGCCGCTGCGCTCTGCCATTGAGGATTTGACGCGAATGTTTTACGATGACGCCATCAAGATTCGAGGTTTAAAGCCGTGACCTTATTGCCTAAGACACCTAGTGCGTGGGAATCCCTGGAGACCTGGGATTCCTTTCGTCGCCAGCTCGCCGCCATCAAAGATGACGATCCTGTACGGCTGGCGGAAATACGTCACGCAGATCACATGATCGATGTCATACGCCGCGAAGCGGCAGCCTTGGCATAGGACATCGTGTCCATCACCATCAGCATCGACGATACCGCTGTTATGGCCGCGCTGGATCACTTGCGTGAGCGCGTTACGGACATGCAGCCGGCCATGCAGGGCATCGGCAATAAGATGTTCCAGTTCATCAACTTGGGCTTCGAGGAAAGCAAGGATCCTTGGGGGAACTCATGGGAAAAGCTGTCAGTGGCGACGATGCTTAAGCGGCGCCACGGCGCTGGTGCCGGCTCAGACAAGCCGCTCGTGAATTTTGGTCACCTGGCCAGCAGCTTCTCGGCGCAGGCCGATGCCAACTCGGTCACCGTGGGTACCGACTGGATGGATGGGACCATCGATAACGGTGCCGCCATTCACCAGTTTGGTGGCCAGGCAGGTCGGGGGCACAAGGTAACCATTCCCGCGCGTCCGTTTTTGCCCATTCGCGATGATGTCGGCGAGCTTCCGGATGTCTGGCGGGAGAGCATCCTGAGCATCATTCAGCGACGCATCGAGACCGGAACCTAAACGCCTTCAAACGCATCAATCGGCCTGTTTTTTATTGCGGCTCGCCTGTTTCATCCGTTGCAAAGAGTTTTCACGATTCATCCGCATCATCCCGCTTCGTTTTGGCTCTTCCCACCATTTATCTCAATTCCTGCGCCTCAAATATCTCACGTCCACTCACTCTCGGGAGACAAACTTTCGGCGGAAGCTCACACCGCCTTGAAGTGGCGTCGTTATGTGAATATCTGCGTTTTTGGCGAGGCCAATGCATGCAACTGATTCCGGCAGTCGTTCTGCTGAGCGCATCGGTGACGCTCGGCTTGTTCCTGGGGCTGCAGTTTCTGCGCCCCTTGCGCAGCAAACAGGTGCTTATCGCCGTGCATCTGATGCTCGGCGGTGCCGGGCTGGAAGGAATGGTCATGTTGCTGCGCGGGACGCCGGACGGAACCTTTTTGCCGGCCGGAGTGCTAGCCAACGCGGCGGCGTTGCTCCTGGCGATGGCGATGATTACCGGGTTGGCGACACCAATGATAGCCAAACGGTCGCCGCGCAAGATTGGCAGCATTGCCCTGGCCACCCATGCCGGTGTTGCCGCCTGGGGATTCGTCTTGTTTCTGGCGTGGGTATGGCACAGCTAGCCGTTACCGCGGCGATGACTGGATGAAAGAATCGCGCCGCCTCGATCGGGTCTGTTAGCTCCGGTTAAACCTGTGTCAGCGCTGGGCGTGTGCGGAACCAAGCGCAGTATCTTCCGCCGGCACAAAAACGACTTCTGCCAAAAACACTAGCGTCAGACCCCCGGTGGCGATGACCATTACCCACGCGCCTATCACTTCCAGGGGCGATTTTCCGCGCGAATTGCGCGGCCAGAAGGCACGGCGGCGACGATCAGTCATGGCAATCTCCCAAACGCAAACGAGAAGAACTCTCGTTATAGAAGGTGAATGGTGCCAGCGCCAGCGACCATTTTGGTTTTCTCTCGGCCGCTGTGACTTCTCGCACGCTTGACTGCTGCCGGTTACACTCCGGCTTCTTCCATTCAACAGGCCGTCACATGGCAATTCAACTCAGTGAGCCGCCCAAGCGCGCCGTCGTGGCGGTCGTGCAACTGCCGAGCGTCAGCGATGCCGAGCTCGCGGCGTCGCTGACCGAGCTTCGCGAGCTGGCGAAAACACTGGGTTTCGTGATCGTCGGCACGTTCATGCAGAAGCGCTCCAGCTTCGACACGACCGGATATCTGGGCGTTGGCAAACGCCAAGAGTTGCGCCAATTCGTGCGCAACGAGAGCGAAGGTGAAGACGGTGCGGTGCTGGAGCCAGCCGCCACTGCGCACACCCCACGCGCCGACATCATCCTCGTCGACCACGAAATATCGCCGTCGCAGGCGCGCAACCTCGAAATCGAAGTCGGCTGCGAGGTGATGGACCGCACCATGGTCATCCTCGAAATATTCCACCGCCACGCCCGTTCGCGTGCCGCCATCGCCCAGGTAGAGATCGCCCGTCTCGGCTACATGGCGCCGCGCCTGCGCGAAGCGGCCAAGCTGGCCGGGCCGCAAGGGCGGCAGCGCAGCGGCACGGGCGGCCGCGGCGCCGGCGAGTCGCACACCGAACTGGACCGGCGCAAGGTCCGCGACCGGATCGCGGCCTTGCAGGAGGAGATCGCCGCGATGGATGTCGAGCGGACCACGCAGCGAGCGCGCCGGCAAGAGCGGCAAGGACGGGCGCTGGTGGCGCTGGTCGGCTACACCAACGCCGGCAAATCGACCTTGATGCGCGCGCTTACTGGGAGCGAGGTGCTGGTTGCCAACAAGCTTTTTGCCACGCTCGACACCACGGTGCGTGCCCTGCAACCCGAGAGCGTGCCGCGGGTGCTGGTGAGCGACACGGTCGGCTTTATCAAGAACCTGCCGCATGGCCTGGTCGCCTCGTTCAAGTCGACACTTGAAGAAGCGCTCGAAGCGTCACTGCTGCTTCACGTCATCGATGCCAGCGATCCGGGCTATGCGCGGCAACTCAGCGTCACCGACAAAGTGCTTGAGGAGATCGGGGCCAAGGACGTGCCGCGCTTCCGCATCTTCAACAAGATCGACAACCTGGGTGACGCGTCGGCCCAAGCGGCACAGGAAGCGCTGCTGCGCAAGCAGTATCCCAATTGCATCGTCATGAGCGCCCGCCGCAGCATCGATATCGCCAGTCTGCGGCAGACCATTGTCACCTTCTTTCAGCGCGATTTTGTCGACGCCGAGTTGTTTCTGCCCTGGTCGGCACAGCAACTGCGCGGTGAGATTTTCGCCACTTGCGAGGTGCTGGAGGAACGCGCCGATGCCGATGGCGCCGTCTTTCGCGTCCGCGGCGAGGGAGACATTGTGGCCGGGCTGAAGGATCAGCTCAGTCAAAATTAGCCAGGTGCAGTGAATCCAGGTAGCGCTGGCGCCCCTAAATCTCAGTGCAGCTTGACATGCGGCTCGGTGCGCCGCGAGATCAGCCTGGCCAGGGTATCCAGGGCGACTTTCCAGAATCCGTGCAGGGCCAGCTGGTGCATCTTGTACAGCGACCGGTACATCATGCGGGCGAAATAACCTTCAATCCACAGGTTGCCGCCTACCAGCCCACCCATCAGGTTGCCGACGGTGCTGTATTCGCCCAGCGACACCAGCGAGCCGAAATCGCGGTAGCGCCACTGCAGCAGCGACTTGCCGGAAAGGCGCCTTTCAATCTGCTTGGCCATGTGGGTGGCCTGCTGGTGTGCCGCCTGGGCGCGCGGCGGCACCGCGGCGCCGGCCTTGCCCAGCCACGGGCATTCGGCACAGTCGCCAAGGGCAAAAATATTCTCGTCGCGCGTCGTCTGCAGTGTGGCATTGACGATCAACTGACTGACGCGATTTGTTTCCAGCCCGCCGATATCCTTGAGAAAATCGGGCGCCTTGACTCCGGCCGCCCAGACCACCAGCTCCGCCGGAATGATTTCGCCACTGTCCAGCCTGACGCCATCGGGCAGAACTTCCGCGACGCGCGAATTGATGCGGACACGAACATTCAGACTCTCCAGCAAGTCCTGCGCACCATGCGACAAGCGCGGCGGCAATCCCGGCAGAATGC
This sequence comes from uncultured Pseudomonadota bacterium, assembly GCA_903888645.1. GTDB lineage: Bacteria > Pseudomonadota > Gammaproteobacteria > Burkholderiales > Rhodocyclaceae > CAISUK01. Next base: position 7,420 of record CAISUK010000223.1, read on the forward strand.
GCTCGGCGGCTTCGATCACATTGATGCAGATGTCCTTGGCATGGTCGATGTTGTCGAGCCCGTAGGAAACCAGATCGCGGGTGGTCTTGTGCAATTCGGCGGCAAGCTCGACGCCCGTCGCCCCGGCGCCGATAATGGCTACTTGCAATTGTTCCGGCCGTAGCGGCTCGACCTGAGTATGGGCGCGGATGCAGGCATTGACCAGGCGACGATGGAAGCGCTCGGCATCGATGGTGTTTTCCAGGGCAATGGCATTTTCGCGGACACCGGGCGTGCCGAAATCGTTGGTCATGCAACCGACCGCGATGATCAGCGTGTCATAGGCGAATTCGCGCAGCGGCGTCACCTGGTCGCCATCTTCGTCGAAGAAGGGCGCCACGTGCACGACCTTGCGCAACCGGTCTAGCCCGATCATTTCGCCAATGCGGAAACGAAAACCATGCCAATGCGATTGAGCGAGATAATTGAGTTCATGGTCGCCCAGATCCATGCTGCCCGCGGCGATCTCGTGGAGATGCGGCTTCCAGAAGTGCGTGCGTTTCTTTTCGATGAGTTCGACCGTCGCCCGGCCCTGCTTGCCAAAGCGATCACCGAGACAAGTCGCCAGTTCAAGGCCTCCGGCGCCGCCACCGACGATGACAATTTTATGTGGCCGGGTTCGGACATCGCTGCGGCCCTCATTTCGGTCATTGGATAGCGCTTTAGCGTTCATGGTGCGCATCATGCACCATTTTTCGCATTTGGATCCGTTCGCCATCGCACAACAAAAATCGTCATTTCGGCTATCCATCAACATCTTCTATTCTGATACCCTTCCGCCGATGGATCGCCCGACCTCAATAGACGATTGGCTGCGCGTCCTCAGCGACGAGGAGATGCCGGTATTCGCCCAGACGGCACGCCGCGTGGCCGGCATTTCCGCCAGCGCCGACACCTCCGTCGCTGAGCTGACGCGGGTCGTGCTCATGGACAGTGCCATGACCACCCGCGTCCTGCGGCTCGCCAACAGCGTCTATTACAACCCGGCTGACAAGCGCATCACCACCGTCAGCCGAGCCATTGTCATGCTCGGCTTCGAGACCATACGCACCATCGCCCTCTCGATCGCCATGGTGGACACCATGATGCACGACAGCCGGCACGAGCGGGCAGTCGAAGAAATGGCGCGCGCCTTCCATGCAGCGGTCCAGGCCAAGGCGCTGGCCATCAAGCGCGGCGAGGCGGCGGTTGAGGAGGTATTTATCGCCGCCCTGTTGCTCAGGCTGGGTGCGGTAGCTTTCTGGTGCTTTCCGCACGGCTACGCCGACGCACTGGCTGCAGCACTTGGTGACCACGATCATGCTCACGAGCGGCCGGAGCAAGCGGAGCGCGAGATCCTCGGGTTCACTTTCGCCGAGCTGACCGCCGCGCTTAACCGCGAATGGCGGCTGTCCGAGCTGCTGGGCCGCGTCCTCGATGGCGCCCATGCCCGGCAGGGTCGTGTTCAAGCGATCGAACTTGGCTGCCAGATTGCAACCTGTGCCAGCGAGTTTGGCTGGTCAGCGCCACAAACCAATCAGTGCATCAGTCACGCGGCCACACTGATCAATGCCAGGGAGGACGATACGCGCCAGCACGTCCATGCCAACGCCCGCGAAACCATGCGCGCCGCCATCGAATACGGGGCCGACCTGGCTGCCCAGCGCATCCCCCTGCCGCCGCTGGCGAGCCAGGGTATCCATGTTGCCCAGACGATCGCCGATCTGCCGAGCGATCCGGATTTCCAGCTCAGGATACTGCGCGAACTGTCCGCCATGCTTAGCGAGCGAGTCGATATCAACGCCCTGCTCGGCATGGTGCTGGAGGGCATTTACCGGGGTGTTTCCGTTGATCGCGCAGTGCTGGCCTTGACCAACGCCGATGGCACCCGGCTGGCGGCCAAGTTCGTGCTCGGCGGCGATGAACGTCTGACAAAGAGCTTCAATTTTGCCGTCAGCGACAAGGACAACCTGATCGTGCAATTGCTCAACGGACTGCAGCCAGCCTGGATCAATCGATCCTCCCCGCGCTGGCGTCAAGCCCACACCCCCGACTTGCTGAAATGCCTTGGCGAAACCGAGTTCTTTGTCTTCCCGCTGGGCATAGGCGGTCGGCCGCGCGGGCTGTTTTATGCCGACCGCAAAACCACTCAGCGTCCCCTGGACGAACGCAGTTATGACACCTTCCGCCATTTCTGCGAACAGGCGGTCATCGGACTATCGGTAATTGGCTTGCGCGGTGGTTGACGTGCAGCAATTTGCGTCTGTCAGGCTTGAGCGGCGTTACAGCGCAAGCGATAATAGAACGTGTTTTGAAAGTCGAAAAGCAGTTCATTTCGATGACCTGAGTCAGGCGCGGTTGTATTTTGATTCATGGTTTTTCCATGACCAAGAAGAGAAGCAGAGGGAAATGCCGGGGGCGACGGCGCTACCCGACCGATTTGAGCAGGAAGAAATGGGAGGCGGTGAAGGGATGCATTCCTGCGGAAAAGGCCATGGGACGGCCGCGCACGGTGAATATGCGCAGAGTCCTGGATGCGGCGTTCTACATTACGAGGGCGTGCTGTGCGTGGCGGTTGCTGCCCAAGGCCCAAGGAACATTTTCCGACCTGGGGAACGGTTTATGGCTATTTTGCCTGCTGGAGCAAAACGGGCGTCTGGCAGCAAATGCACGACACCCTGCGGGCGCGAGTCCGCCAACAGGCCGGCCGCCACAAGCATCCGACGGCGGGCAGCATTGACAGCCAGAGCGTCAAGACCGGCGCCAGTGCTGGGATCAAGGGGTTTGATGCGGGAAAGAAAATCCAGTGCCTCAAGCGGCATATTCTTGTCGATACCTTGGAACTGCGGATGGCGGTCGTCGTTACGCCCGCCTCCGTGCAGGATCGCGACGGCGCGAAACTCCTGCTTCGCCTTTTGCCGGGGTCGTGCAAGAAAATCCGTCGCATCTGGGTCGATGGCAGCTATCGGGGACAACTGTTGGATTGGGTCGCTCTGCGCTTTCACTTCATTCTCGATGTGGTTCTGCGCTCTGATTCTGTCAAGGAGTTCAAACTATTACCCCGCCATTGGGTTGTCGAACGAACCTTCGCTTGGCTCTATCGCTATCGACGCCTTGCCAAGGACTACGAAGTGCGCACCCAATCCAGTGAATCCTTCGTTCATCTCGCCATGATCAACCTGATGCTCGGCCGCCTCGAAAAATCGTAGCATGGTGACTTTCAAAACACGTACTCAGCGCGGGACGCTCTGACTGGGCCTCAACAGCACGGCGACAATCACCGGCATGACACAGCAGGTCAAGGAGATCGCTGATCAGACCAATCTCCTCGCCCTCAATGCTGCCATTGAGGCAGCCCGCGCCGGCGAACAGGGGCGGGGCTTTGCCATAGTGGCCGATGAAGTGAGGAAGCTCGCTGAGAAGTCAGGTGATTCAGCCAATCGGATCGAAGCCGTCACCCTGAAGATCCATGCTCAGTCGGCGGAGGTAGCGAAGACTATCGAGACCGGACTGGGTTCGATTTCATCGAGCGTTGCCAAGGCAAGCGAAGTCAAGGGGGCCTTGCAAGATTCGCGGCAAAAAGTTGAAAAGGCCAACGACGGGGTCAATGACATTGTCGATTCGGTAAAGGAACAGGAACTCGCCAGTCTCGATATTGCGAAGAACATGGAGCGCATCTCGACTGTCACCGATCAGACCAGTCAGGCCTCGCGCGAAGCCCACGCAGTCGCCGAGTCTTTGCGCCGCATGGCCGCTGAACTGCAAGGAATGGTGGCCCGATTCAAGACTGCGTAACGGATGCAAGACCTGGTGACAAATCAATTCAGGTCTGGACGCGTTCGACCCGATCGACCGGCACCGGGCGCAATCTTCCCAGTTCGACGGCCTGGCTGCGCGTGATCTGCACGCGTGCGGCAGGCGTGTCGTAATCGATGGCGGCGACGTAACGGCTGACAACGAACGGGCGATGAGGGTCGGTTCGTCACCAGCGCTCTGAGCCGCGATGTGCCGCCAATTGGAGGGTTTTGCGATAGCCAGCGGTTCACCGAGCTTGATCTAAACTTGCTGAATGTCGGGCACCGCTTGCCCGCAACCCAGCGGGTGCAGTCGCCCTGACGGATAACCCATGAGCACATATGGATATGCAAAAGTCGTGGTTTGTGTCCCGTCGCGGTATTGTTAGCATGCTCTCTGCGCCTGTCGCAAAGGCGCTTCGACGTATCCAATCCTCGCGATAGTTACAGCGCCCAATGAGCAAATACACACTCCACATCAACGGCGAGCCAAGAAATGTCGACGCCGCCCCGGAAACCCCGCTGCTCTGGGTTTTGCGCGATTCGCTCGGTCTGGTTGGCGCCAAGTTCGGCTGTGGCGCTGGCCATTGCGGCGCCTGCACGGTGCATGTCAATGGCGTGCCGACGCGCGCCTGCATGACGCCGGTGTCGACCGTCGGGCGCAAGCAGGTCACGACCATCGAAGGCCTCGCCGCCAACGCCGCGCATCCGCTGCAACAAGCCTGGCTGGAACTCGACGTGCCGCAGTGCGGCTACTGCCAGGCCGGCCAGATCATGACCGCTGCGGCGCTGCTCAAGGAGAACCCCAACCCCAGCGACGAAGAGATCGACGGCGCCCTGGCCGGTAATCTTTGCCGCTGCGCCACCTATCTGCGCATCCGCGCCGGCATTCATCGGGCCGCCGAAATCGCCGCCAAGAAAGGTGGCAAGTCATGAGCACATCGATCACACAGCAGATGAGCCGCCGCGATTTTCTGCGCACTTCGGCGCTCGCCAGTGGCGGCCTCGTGCTCGGGTTCTATCTGAAAACATCCGACGGCGCTGCCGACAAGGTGGCGAAGCCTTCTGCGGTGTCTGGCGGCGCAGAATTCAAGCCGAATGCCTTCATCCGCATCGCAACGAACGGTATCGTGACGCTCGTCTCCAAGCAACCGGAAATCGGCCAGGGCATCAAGACCTCGCTACCCATGGTGATCGCCGAAGAACTCGAAGTGAATTGGCGCGATGTCGTGATCGTGCAAGGCGATCTCGATCCCGCCTACGGCAGCCAGAGCGCCGGCGGCTCAACGTCGACGCCCAATAACTACAACGACTTTCACCGGCTCGGCGCGACTGCCCGCAGCATGCTGATCGAGGCCGCCGCCTTGACCTGGAAAGTACCCGCCAGCGAATGTGTTGCCGCCGACAGCGCCGTTCATCACCAAGCGACCAAGCGCCGCCTCGGTTATGGCGAACTGGCCGGCAAAGCCGCCACGCTTCCGGTTCCCGACGCGAAGTCCGTGGTGCTGAAGGATGCCAAGGATTACAAGATTCTCGGCACCCGCATCGGCGGCGTGGACAACCTCGCCGTTGTCACCGGCAAGCCGCTGTTCGGCAGCGATGTGCATCTGCCGGGGATGCTTTATGCCGTCTATGAAAAGTGCCCCGCTTTCGGCGGCAAGGTGGTCGCTGCCAACCTCGACATCGTCAAGGCGCTGCCCGGCGTGCGCGATGCTTTTGTCATCGATGGCACTGATGACCTGAAAGGCTTGATGCCCGGCGTCGCCATCGTCGCCGAATCGACCTGGGCAGCCTTCAGCGCCCGCAAGCAACTCAAGGTCACCTGGAACGAAGGCAAGGTCGCCAATGAGAGTTGTGAAGGTTTCACCGCCAAAGCCAACGAACTCGCCAAACAACCCGGCGCGGCCATATTGCGCAAGGACGGCAACATCACAGCGGCACTCGCCGGCGCAGCAAAGACCGTTGAATCTGCCTACAGCTATCCGTTCATTTCCCACGCCAGCATCGAGCCGCAGAACTGCACGGCCTGGTTCAAGGACGGCGGTTTCGAGATCTGGGCGCCGACGCAGAACCCGGCCGCCGGCCAGAACTTGGTGGCCAGCACGCTGGGCACCGCCAAAGAGAAAATTGTCCTGCACATCACCCGCAGCGGTGGTGGTTTCGGCCGTCGCCTGAGCGCCGATTATGTGGTCGAAGCCGCCGCCATCGCCAAGCGGGTTGCCGCGCCGGTCAAGCTCACCTGGTCGCGCGAGGACGATCTGCGCCACGATCACTTTCGCGCCGGCGGTTTCCATTTCCTGCGCGGCGGAGTCGACGCCAAAGGCAAGCTGATTGCCTGGCACAATCATTTCGTCACCTTCGCCAACAAGGTGATTCGTGACGGCCAGCCGGTACTGCAGCCGGGCAGCGGCGCCAGCCTTTCCGGCGACGAATTTCCCGGTCGCTGGATCGAGAATTTTCTGCTCGAACAGACGCCTATCGAATGCGGTATTCCCATGGGGCCGTGGCGCGCGCCGGGCAGCAATGTGTTCGCCTGGGTCTTCCACAGTTTCATCGACGAACTGGCCCATGCTGCCGGCCGCGATCCGCTGGCATTCCGGCTGGAAATTCTCGGCGACAAGGATGTCATTCCCGGCACCGGCGAGCGCGGCGTGCCCTACAGCGTCAGCCGCATGAAGCATGTGCTGCAGCACGTCGCCGACAAGGCCGAATGGGGCAAACGAAAGTTTCCGCGCGGCCAGGGCCAAGGCATCGCCTTCCATTTCAGCCACCGCGGCTATATTGCCCAGGTCGCCGAAGTCACCGTGACAAAAGACGGCACGCTCAAGGTCGATCGCGTCGTCGTCGCCACCGATATCGGCGCGCAGATCGTCAATCCCAGCGGTGCCGAAAACCAGGTGCAGGGATCGGTGATCGACGCCATCGGCGCGCTGGTGTTCCAGGAACTTAATATCGAGCGCGGCCGCATCGTGCAGGGCAATTTCAACGACTACCCGATGATCCGCATTGCCGATGCGCCGCCCAAGGTGGAGGTTCATTTCCTCAAGACCGACTACCCGGTTACCGGGCTGGGCGAGCCGGCTTTTCCGCCGCTGGCCCCGGCAGTATGCAATGCGATTTTCGCTGCCACCGGCAAGCGCGTCCGCCAGTTGCCGCTATCGCGTACCGATCTGCGCTGGAGCTGATGTCATGGACAATGTCGACCGGCAAGTCTTTTCAGCCGTACAACGATGGTCGAGCGAGGGTTATCGATTTGCCCTGGTTACAGTGGCTCGCACCTGGGGATCGGCGCCGCGTCCGCCGGGCGCCTGGCTGGCACTGCGCGAGGATGGTCTGGTGCAGGGTTCGGTCTCGGGCGGTTGCATCGAGGACGACCTGATTGATCGAATGCGTAGCGGCAAATTGATTGGCGAGCATGGGCCTGACAAGCCATTTCAGCTGAGCTACGGCGTGACCCGCGAAGAGGCTGAGCGATTCCGCCTGCCTTGCGGCGGCACGCTGGAACTGGTCGTCGAACCGGCACCCGATCTGGCGCTGCTGGCCGATGTAGAACGCCGCACCGCCTCCGGCCGGTTGGCACAGCGGAGCGTCGATCTCGGCACTGGCGTCGTTTCCGTCGCTGATGGCGCCGGGAGCGATGTGGTCGCCTGGGATGGCCGTATCCTGACCACCCAGCATGGGCCGCTGTGGCGCCTGCTGATCATCGGCGCCGGGCAAATTTCCCGCTACTTGGCGCAGATGGCGCAGGCACTCGACTACGTGGTCACGGTATGCGATCCGCGCGTCGAATACAGTACCGAGTGGAACGTCACCGGCGCGCCCTGGGTCGCTGGAATGCCCGACGACGTGGTGCTGGAAATGTCGCTCGATCCGCGCAGCGCGGTGGTCGCCTTGACCCATGATCCCAAGCTGGACGACATGGCCCTGCTGGAGGCGTTGCAGTCGCCCGCTTTCTATGTCGGTGCGCTGGGCTCCAAGGCCAACAACGCCAAACGACGCGAACGCTTGTGCAAGTATTTCGGCTTGACGGAGAACGACGCGGAACGATTGCACGGACCCATCGGATTGCCGATCGGCAGTCGCACACCGCCCGAAATTGCCGTGTCGATTTTGGCCGAAATGACCGCCGTGCGTCGCGGCGGCGGCCTCAAAAAAGCAAAGCCCGTTCATCAAGAGGCAGCGGCTTCAGGGAACGGCTGCCAGGTCATCTAAATCATGGCTTCGGCAGATATCGTTGGCATCCTCCTGGCGGCGGGTAACAGCAGCCGCTTCGGTAGCGACAAGTTGCTCCATCCTCTCGCCGACGGAAAGCCGATGGCGGTTGCCGCAGCGCGCACGTTGGGCAAGGTATGTGCTCGTTGCATTTCGGTGCTGCGCCCGGAGCAGCAACAGTTGGGCGAATTGTTGACGGCTGAGGGATACACGGTGCATTACTCCACCATGGCGCATCAAGGCATGGGTCAGAGTCTCGCCACTGCCGTGCAGTCCGAACCAGGGGCGGCGGGATGGCTGGTGGCTCTGGCTGATATGCCCTTCGTCGATCCGGTTACCGCCTCACTGGTGATTTATGCGCTACGCGGTGGTGCGAGCCTGGCGGCACCTTTTTTCGAGGGTCGGCGCGGCCATCCGGTCGGTTTTTCCAACGTGTGGTTCTCGCAACTGGCCAGCCTGCACGGCGATCAGGGTGCCCGGGATCTGCTCGCCGATCATCCTGCTGCGATCAGTCAGGTTCCCTGCGACGATCGGGGCATCCTCACCGATATCGATACGCCGGGCGCGCTCGATTGGCTACCCGGGCAAAGAAACACGCTCGGTAGCCAAACGTCATGGAGCCGCTAGAGCAAATCGCTTCGGTAACTCATTTGGGTAACTCATTTGGCTGCCTGAACCGTCGGCGCCGCGGTTGAAGAGGCCGCTGTGGTTGCCGGTCTGGGTGCTGGAATGGCATTCCTGGCAGCGCTCTGAATCGATCTTCAGTTTTCCGGCTACCGGGTCGCCCACCGGATCGCCGACGGGTATCGCTTCCAGCGCAGCCTGCTTCGCCGCGACCGGCTTGCCGTTCTTGCCGGTCCCGGCAGCGGCTGGCAAGGCACATGCAACTGCCATGAAAGCCAGCGGCAGGGACAGCCCAAAAAAACGCGCAAAGTAAAAGCGCTTAGCGAGAGCAATTCGCTTATCGCCCCGCCTTGATCTCGGTGTAGAGCAATTTGACGAAGCGCTCAGCTGATTGGGCGGCCTGGGCCTGTGGCACGCGGGCGTCGAACTCGGCGGTGGGCTTGGCGGCAGTGGTTTCCTCGAGGCTCTTGCCCTGCGCCGCCAGCGCCGCTACCTTGTCGCGAACCGCCAGCAACAGGTCGCGATGGGCGATGACCGCCGCCCGGTCGACCACGGCGCCATGCCCGGGACCGATCTTGGTGTTCGGACCGGCCAGGCCGATGACTGTACCGAGCGCGTCGATCAAGCCTTTGATGCTGCCGCCGTTGTTGAGGTTGGCATAGGGGTAGCCGACCGAGCGGAACACATCTCCGGCGGCGATGATGTCGAGATTGACAAACTGTACCAATGTGTCGCCGTCGGTATGGGCGTTGCGCACTGGAATCAGCCGCACTTCCTCGCCGTTCACATGCAGCGTTACCGGTCCGTCATAGCTGACCAGCGGCAGCGCGACCGGCGCCGCCGGGGCCGGAGTGGTGCCGTTGGTGCCGGGCGACGGATGCACCTGACGCCAGCGCAATTGATCGCGACCGAAGGTGATTCCTCCGATGAATAATGAATGTGCTCCCGCGCTCACGGGAAAATTCTCGTGGGCTTGCGGCGCTGGCTACTTGCCGACCTGAATTGTCAGATGCATGTTCGAGTGCTGCAAACACTCGACCTCGACGGTTCCCGGTTTGTCGAAAGTGATCTTGCCGCTCTCGCCGGGAGGCACCGAGTCGAGGTCGAAAGTCTTGGCAGTGGATTGCGAAAGAACGTCATGGTCGTAAGGATCGGCATTGCGGAACTCCA
>CAISUK010000224.1 GCA_903888645.1 uncultured Pseudomonadota bacterium
CTGATCGAGCCCTGGCCTATGGTGGCGGAAGCGACAAGTCCGGGGAATGTGCATCCCGCAATAGTCGCACCGCTTGGCGTCAGGCAAGAATTAGCCAGCCGGGCGTTGGCCGGATCGCCGGACACGACGAGGTTGTTGAGAGTGCCATCCAGGCCAAGATAGCCGTACTGACCGGTCAAGGGGTTGTAGGCGACATAGGTATTAGGACGATCGGTCTCGTAATAGCGCGCCTTGGCCTTGACGTTGAGCGGTGTCACCGGATTGAAGGCAAACCCTAAATCAATCAACTTGGTATTGATGACGGCGTTGGCGGTCTGTTGGCTCAAAGACGCCGTAGTGCTCCAGTTGCTGGTGTTCAACATGGTCGCTGTGTTGGTATTGGTCGCTATCGAATAGCCCGAGTTCACCGCACCGGCGATCGCGCCTGTCGGCGTCAGCCCGCTCAAGGGCGCGATCAGGTTGTCGTCCTGGCGATTACGGCCGAAGGCGACTGTCGCAGTGAATCGCCCCTTGTAGAAATCAGGGAACTGCCTGGCATATTCACCCTTGAGGTTATAGGCGTCGTTGTCCGGATACAGGTCGAAGACGGCCGTTTTCAGTAGTGGGCTTGAGGCGTTGACTGTACCGACGAAACCCTGCAGGAATGGCTGCTCTACCGTCAGCGTATTGATGTTATTGCGGAATAGCGATGCCGACAGGCGCAGATTGAAAGCATTCAGCGAATCGGTGTACTGAAGGCCGGCGAGGAAATCATGAGTCGTGTAATCAATCGACTCGGGAATTTCGATGTTCGAGTCGGCGGTCGCCCGCAGTACCATACCAAAAGGCCGCGCACCCTCCCGCTTCTCCTGCGTGTAGCCGGCATAGCCCTTCCAGAAATCGGTGAATTTGAGTTCGGCGGAAATGCCGCCCTTCTTGCGAATGATGCTGAGTTCGGACGGACTGGTAGTCGCGAGGTAGTCGTTGATCGCCTGCGAAACACCGGCGACATTTGTGTTGGTATTCATGCCGATAGATGCTCCAGCGGTTTGGATTACGCCGTTGGAACCAGAAACTATCGGACCAGCATTGCCGTTGATGCCGAGGGCGGCAGCGCCATTAGAAAAAAGTTGATTGCCATATTGGAAACAAGGTGTCGTGGCGGAGCAATTTCCAGTCCCTACGGCGGTTAGGGACAATGCTGCAGCGCGTGCAGCTACAGTTCCAGCAGTGGTTTCCGGTCTTGCTCCGGTGCCTGCCGGCACGCTCGCCGGTAACGTCAATTTGCCGGTACCGACACCGCCATAAAGCGGCTTGTAGGTATCGGTAAATACATGGAGCGTTTCGCTGTAAAAGGCCTTTACGCGCCAATCGTTGTAGCGGCCGAACTGCACTCCGTAGAACTGGTCGTCGCGGCCGGTCCCGCCGCCGAATGCTTGAACGAAATTGGCGCTGGCGGGCTTGTCAGCCTCGACCTCGGCGTAGTTCAGGTAAGGGCCGTTTTTCAAATCCTTGTACTGGCGGAAGGTGGCGTTTTTCTTGTTGGCCTCGCCACCCAATATGCCAATGTCGATCCCGCCGGTATAAGTCCAGCCGGACTCTGTCTGCGTACCCTCGCCTTCCTCGATCGGCACGCCATACAACTGGCCTGACGGTGAGCGGCGAACCGTGTCCATGACATCGGCTGGTGTGCCTGCACTCCGCGGCACCGCTGACCTGCCCGGCGGGTTGAGGGTGTTGCCCAGCGCGGTATCGACGCCGATTGCGGAATCGGCCCGCGCGTTGCCTGCGGCAAGTTGCGCCAAAGCGATGGCGACGCAATAGGCGGCGGTTTTCAAGCGGGGACGGAATGTCATGCTAGACCTCGCGAGGCGATTCGATGTGTGCTGATCCATGTGGTTTTCTCCTGTCTCGGCCGGTTCAGCGCTGGAAGCGGCCGCCGTTGGGGCTGTTGCTGCCATGGATCATCGAGTGGCAGTTCTGGCAGGACCGTCCTTCCGAGCGAATGCCCTGTGCAAGTTGGACGTTCTGCCCGCCGACGGTCACGATCCGCCCGGCCGCCGGGTTGGCCATCAATGCCGGATTGGTATTGGTCGCAATGAGCGTGTGGCCCATTGTTCCCGATCCGCTATGGCACTGCTGGCAGAGCATCGGCCGCGCTTGCGCCAGCAGCTTGTCCTGATTGGAACCGTGCGGGACGTGGCAATTCATGCAGTTCTCCCTCACCGGGGCGTGTTCCCAGAGGAACGGTCCGCGCTTTTCGGCATGGCAGCTGTAGCAGAGGTCGTTGACCGTATCCGCCTTGATCAGCGTCTTGCTGGTCGAGCCGTGCGGGTTGTGGCAATCCTCGCAGGTCATCTTGCCTTCCGGCACAGGCATGTGCGATTTCTTTCGGAATTCGGCACGTTGCTGCTGGTGGCAGCTTTGGCAAGTTTCGGTGATGCTCGCTTTCTTCATCAGGCCGTTGGCCGAGAAGCGCGCCATCGGGTTATGACAGTCGGAGCAGGCCAGCTTGTTGGTGGCATGGATCGAACCGGGCCAATGCATGCGCTGGCCGCCCGAGTGGCAGGTCAGGCATTGCCCATTCATCTTCTCCACCGGTGTGCCCCACTCCTTGGAGAAACCGATGATCTTGCTCCTGTCCTTGGTGTCAGCCGAATGCAGCGAACCCGGTCCATGGCAGGCTTCGCAGACGGCTTTTTCGGTCGCATTGCGCGGGTTTTCGCGGAATATCTTGGCGTGCTGGGTGTGGCCGAACAGGCTCTTTTCGGTGTCGTGGCATTCGGCGCAACGCTTTTCACCGACCAATCGGGCGTTGGCCATGGGATCGCTGTCAGCCAGCGCGCTACTTATTGGCAGCAGGCAGAACAGCAGCGCTGCGCCAGCGATAACGCAGCGGCGAAGGAACGAGTTTGAGCTAAATTTTTCCATGCGTGACCATCCCCTTGCCTCGGTACCGGGCGGTCGCAAGCTGCCCCCCGGTTTGTTGCGATATCGGTACTTCCCGCTTGTCGCGAGCACCAGACCAGCATCGAGGGAGGTAGAACAGAAGCACGCGCGTCGGCAGCAAAGGCTACCGACAACAATGATCTTCCTCCCCTTGCATGCAGCTGCATTCGTCCGTTCCCGATCAGCCCGGCGCGCAGCAACTTTGTCCTAGTGTTCTCTTGACACGTCAAACAAGAATAACAACCCTAGCTGAGCAAGGGCTTATCAAGCGGTCATGGAACTTAAGTTATGCTAAGGGTCCGTTCGAGTCCGGTTAAACTTGAGTGGAAAGCAAGCCAGCTAAAAATGCCATTGAACCCGATTGAACCTTATCGAGCCCACGCGCCATGAGCAACCATGAAACTTCTGCTTGTCGAGGATGACCCGCTACTCGGCGATGGCTTGCGTGCCGCGCTGGGCAAGGCGAGCTTCGCCGTCACCTGGGTGAGGAACGGCAAGGCGGCGCTCGACGTGCTCGCCGCCGACGAATTTGCCGCTATGGTCCTGGATATCGGGCTACCTGAGATGAGCGGTCTCGAGGTGCTGCGCGAACTGCGCGCCGGCGGCAATCCTCTGCCCGTTCTGGTTCTGACTGCGCGCGATGCAACGCGCGACAAGGTGATCAGCCTGGATAGCGGCGCCGACGACTATCTGGTCAAGACCGCTGACATGGAGGAATTGATCGCCCGGCTGCGTGCCTTGATCCGCCGCTCCGGTCGTGGTAGCGGCACGCTCAGCTTCGGCAGCCTCAAGCTCGACCTCGCCGGTCATACCGTTAGCATGAACGGCCAGATGATCGCGGTTTCCAATCGCGAGTTCATGATCTTGCGCACCTTGCTCGAAGGCGCCGGGCGCGTATTTACCCGCGCCCAGCTCGAAGAGTCGCTCTACGGCTGGGGACACAACGTCGACAGCAACGCCGTCGAAGTACATATCCATAACTTGCGGCACAAGCTCGGCGCAGAAACGATCAGGACCGTGCGCGGTGTCGGCTACACCATCGCCAAGTCCACCTAGTGCCCTCGCGTTATCGCTTGTCGCTGAGTCAGCGCCTGTTGGTCGGGCTGCTTCTGGTCAGCTTCGCCTATTGGGGCATCGTCGCCTGGTTGACTGTTCGCGACAGCATGGAGCAGCTCAATGAGATTTTCGATGCGAATCTCGCCCAGACGGCGCTGGCTTTGCTGCGCGTTAC